>JALXCH010000001.1 GCA_026991005.1 Calditrichia bacterium
GCTTATCGATTCTCTTGTAAGCAGGTCAACTTTCATTCCCAATTTATCTTCCAATTCCTGCTCTATCCCTACAATTTCAAGTAAGCTTTTTCTCTCATAAAACTCCACAAGTACATCTAAATCGCTTTCTGGCTTTGCCTCACCTCTTGCATAGGAACCAAATATTTTAATATTTTTAACACCATGTTTTTTTAATATTTCAACCAGTTTTTTTATTTTTTCATCCATTTTTTCCTCACGCAAATAAAGTTCATTTTTTTAATAATTTAAATAAATATGAAAAAAAAATCTGTTCCCCAATTAAAGGGGATGTGCTAAAATACCTTGCATTCATAACTGCCTTTACATGTAGTTAAAGCAATAACCTATTTCACCTTTTTAGGTTACTATAAAATCAATAGTATCTCCATATTTTTCAAATAATTCCATAGAATAAGTTTCTTTGTTGGTTAAAATAATTTTAAACATTCCAGGATGGATATACATATTTACTAGTTAGTTCGACACCCTGCGTAACGCACTTTCTTTTGCTTCCCCCGTGAACGACCTATATGAATTTATTACAAGCGCAAAATCTAAAAAACTCTTTTTCCATATCTTTTCTTATTCTTTTCCAATTTTTTCTTTTTCCATGTTTTAAAACTGTTTCTTTAAAATAAAAGCACAATTCAAAGATTTAGAGTTATCTTACCGTTAAATTAATATTTAATTAGCAAATCATTTTCTTCCAACTTTTATTTGCCATTGCTCATTCTTTACTCATCAAAATAAGCTTAAAAAAACATTTTTTCAAGTATTCTATTATCACACTGAAATTTTATGAGAGATTTTATAACACCGCTGATTTAGCTGTACATTACTTAAAAATGCCGTGGTAACAGTTGTTTTTTCAAGGTTCTGTGGTACATCTCGTGAAAGATCTTTCCCCTAACCCGTCCTTCTCATTTGTTTAAACTTTGCGATGTCAGCTTTTAAAAAATTCATCCCGGGTAAAATTCAATGATTCAATTAAAATGTAATTTTAGCAAGAAATGGAGAGATTTGTTGAGGTGGAATCGAGAACTTTATTGGAAAAATGCCCTTTAAAAATTAAAAATAGAAAGAAACCAATTTTACCCCGGAGGTTGCTTTACTTTCTTTCGTCTGCTTATATTATTTGCAAAAAAAGAAAATACCCCATGAGCAAATCCGAAGAAAAAATTGTTCTGGACAAAATCCAGCAGGCGCGCAATCTGTATCTGGAGCAAAAATTCGACCGGGCAATCGAAATTTATCGGGAATTGGTGGAGCTGCTGAAAGATGACGAAAAGAATCTTCCCATCATTCAAATTGAATTAGGATGGAGCTATTTTTTTAATCAGGATAACGACCAGGCGATCGAGATGCTCCAGACAGCGCTGAAGAGCCCGTATCTAACCACCCAGCAACAATTCGACTGTATCCGGCTTATTGGCTTTGCTTACGAGATGAAGGAAGATTTTACCCGAGCCAAAGAATACCTGCTGGAAGCTCTGGATTTCGATTTACCTCTAAGCACCAAACGCTATGCCCAGTTTGAACTGGGAAAAATTTATTTTCTGGAAGCTAATTACATCGAAGCAGAACACTATCTCGCACCTTTGTTGAACATCTTTCGGGAAGAGGAATCGGATTATTTTTATGCCCTGCGATACTATCTGGGGTTTACCAATTTTTTCCAGAAGAATCTGAAACGTGCCCGGGATCATTTTGAAGCGCTTATCCGGCAGGCCAACGATGCCAAACACAAAGTTCTGGGTTATTTCGGGTTAGCGCACATCCACTACCAGGAAGAAGATTATCCTGCACTAATTGATCTTAGTAAAAAAATTATGGAAGAAAATCCGGATTTTTTCGATAAGGAAACCCTTGCTTATTTCCTGTGCTACGGATACGTCCACACAGGGGATTGGGATGCTGCCGAGCTATTTCTCCGGGAACTGGAAACTCAGTTTCCCAACGGCCGTTATGCCAGTAAATATCCCTTTCTACGGGAATCCATTGAAAAAAGGGAAGTAGCCAAAGGTGAATCTCATCAACCATCGGCAGTTAAAAATCAGTAGATTAAATATATCCGGAAGATTTTTCTGGAAGCAGTAAATAACGGTGAGTTTTCGCCGAAGATAAGAAGAAGAGACAAGGAGGTCGTTCATATGTCGCGAATGCATTCGCGGGTACTCATCGTGGATGATGAGTATTATCTGGGACAAATGCTTGCCAAAGCACTCATCAACGAAAATATACAGGCCATTGCGGTAACCGATGTGGATTCCGCTATAAATTGGTTAAATCGCCAGAATTTCGATCTGGTGGTCTCGGATATTTATTTGCCCCACAAATCCGGGATGGATCTGTTTAACTACGCCAAAGAGCATCATCTGGAAGTTCCGTTTATTTTTATGACCGGTAATCCCGATCTGGAGATGGCTGTCCAGTTGCTCACCCAGGGCGGCTACGACTACATTATCAAACCGTTTATGATGCCCGATTTCCTGAAAAAGGTGCGCAATGTGATTCAGGCTCATCATTCCCGCAAACAGGAGAAGAAACTGGTGAAAAACCTGCGGATGCTCCTGGAAGAACGTCTCTCGGAGTTGCGCATTTACGAAGATGTATTCGAGAGCATTGGCGATGGTGTACTTATTACCGATCTGGAAGGAAATATTGTCAAAATCAACCATGGTTTCGAGCGAATTTCCCGGGTACCGCCCCTCCAATTGCTGCACCAGCCGCTTCGTGTACTGAAAGATATTGCTTTTAACAGCTTCGATAGCGACGAAATATTACATACCTTGCAGAAAAATAAGAACTGGTCGGGCGACCTGGTAGGCCGACGCCAGAATGGAGAAATCTGGTACGCCAGCGTTACCTTTTCCCCCATTCGGGACGAAAACAATCGGGTGTTTGCCTTCACCGGTCTGTTTCAGGATGTGACCACCCAACGGGAAGTGGAACAAGCGCTCATCGACAGCCTGAAAAAGATGAATCAGGCTCAGGAAGCCATTATCTTTGGGCTGGCCAGCCTGGCCGAACACCGCGACCAGGCCACAGGATATCATCTGGAGCGAATCCGCAGCTATTGCAAAGTTCTGGCCGAAGCACTGCAGGAACGAAATATCTTCCCGGATATCGTTACCCCAACGTTCATCCATACCCTCTACCAGACAGCACCATTACATGACATCGGTAAAGTAGGCATTCCCGATTACATTTTACTAAAAGAAGAAAAACTAACCCAGCCGGAATTTGAAATCATGAAAACCCACACGGAAATTGGTTACCGGATTCTTAATTCCATCCGGCAGCAATACGGAGAAATGGCAATTCTAACCATGGGGGCAGAAATTACCTATTACCATCACGAGCGCTGGGACGGCAGCGGTTATCCGCGAGGACTGAAGGGAGAAGCTATTCCCCTCTCCGCACAAATCCTTGCTATTGCCGATGTGTACGATGCTCTGACTACCGAGCGCAGTTACAAAAAAGCATTCTCTCATCAAACCGCGGTGGAATTAATGAAACAGGAACGGGGGAAACATTTTTCTCCCATTATTCTGGATGTGTTTCTGGAAATTCATCCGGAATTCGACCGTATTCGTCGCACCTTTCGCACCAGGCAGAAATCAAACATGTCCAGCCTGCCAGGGATTAAAATCGGGGCAATTACCTGAATCCCTGGCAGGCGGCACCACCTGCTTTTTTACTGTTCCCGGCATTCTCAATTATTTCTTTATTCCTCATTCTGAAGTTTCGTATTCATCTCCATACTGAAGTTCCCAATATAATCGCTTCACATAATCGAGCGCATTCCACAAAGCACCGGAAATGCAATTTCCGTTTTCCTCCTCCAAAAATGTTAAATGTTATCGGAAAGAATTTTCCCCATACCTTGCATTTCCCGCAGGCACATATTATTATTCAAAAAACGGGCAAATCAGGAGGAGCCTATTCATGGGAACACCAACTTACTTCCCTCTAATCCATAACGAGTGGGTTAAAACATACAAATCGATTCGGGTTAAGGATCCCTACACGGGAGATACGCTGGGTAAAGTGTACCAGGCGGATGGGGATTTTCTGGATATGGCGGTGGAGAGTGCTCAAAACGGATTTCGAGTTTCGCGTAAATTATCCGGTTACGAGCGGTACACCTATTTGATGCGCATCGCGGAGGGAATTCGCCAGCGCGAGGTGGAGTTAGCGGAAAGCATTAGTCGCGAAGCGGGCAAGCCCATCCGTTTTGCCCGCAACGAGGTGATGCGTGCTCAGCTCACCTTTACCTGGGCAGCCGAAGAGGCCCGCCGTTTGAACGGAGAATTCCTGCCACTGGACGTTGCGCCGCAAACGCGGGGTTATTATGCCATCACCCGCCGCTTTCCAATCGGGGTTATTCTGGGAATTACCCCTTTTAATTTTCCCCTGAACCTGGTTGCCCACAAAGTGGCACCCGCCATTGCCAGCGGAAATGCCATCCTGCTCAAACCCGCTTCCCAGACGCCTCTTACCGCCATCAAATTGGGAGAAATTATCCGCGAGGCGGAACTACCAGCGGGCATTGTAAACATCATTCCCACCAGCAGCAAACACGCCGAACAACTGGTGCGTGATGGACGCATCCGGAAGCTTACCTTTACGGGCAGCGCTCGCGTGGGTTGGTATCTGAAAAGCATCGCCGGGAAGAAGCGGGTAACACTGGAATTGGGAGGCAATGCCGCTGCGGTAGTGGAACCGGACGTCACTCTGGATGATATCATTCCCCGATTGGTGCTGGGCTCCTTTGCTTACGCGGGACAGATCTGCATCTCCGTACAACGTATTTATGTTCAGGAATCCATATTTGAGGAATTCATACAGAAATTTGTGGATGAGATGACACGCAGCGCAATTTACGGTGATCCCATGAACGAAAAGACCATGGTTGGTCCCATGATCGACACCGAAGCCGCCAAACGCGCCGAGAGCTGGATTCGCGAAGCTGAAAAAGCCGGTGCTCGGGTGGTAATTGGCGGGAAGCGGAAAAAGAACATCCTGGAACCTACTGTGCTCACAGGCACCAGTCCAGATATGCGTGTGGTTTGTGAAGAAATTTTTGCCCCGGTGGTGGTTATCGAGCCCTACGAAACCTTCGACCAGGCTTTGCAACTGGTGAACAACTCCTACTACGGATTGCAGGCGGGCATCTTCACCAACAACTTCCGGCACATCCAGAAAGCCTACACCACGCTGGAGGTGGGTGGTGTTATCGTAAACGATTATCCCACCTTCCGCATCGATCCCATGCCCTATGGGGGCTCGAAGGACAGCGGGCTGGGACGGGAAGGTCTGCGGTACGCCATCGAGGAAATGACTGAAATAAAACTACTGGCCATTAAGGGAGAGGGGTAACCCTCACCCCAGGTCTTCCCGAATAAAATCGCCCAGATGACGGGTTTGATTAATAAGAGTGAAGGTAAACCCGCGCTCCGGGCGGTATTCACAAATGCTGTAAGCAGCCGTGTCCATGTGAATTTTCCAGAAATACGGTTCCGGAATATTCAACATTGCTGCAAAAAGCGGTTTAATTACCGCACGATGAGTCACAATGCAGATTCTCCCTTGCCGGTGTTTTTCAATTAATTTTTGCAACGCTCGATAAGATCGCTCCTGAACCTGCGCCAGAGTTTCCATGCCGGGGAAAGAAAGCTTCTCCGGGGTTGTAATCCACAACTTCCAGGCGTCAGGGTATTTCTCACGCACTTCATCCTTCGCCACATCCTCCCAGGGTCCCAGAGAGATATTGTTAAATCCTTCCTCAATTGTTACAGGCAACCGCCCGTCGGCCAGAATTTCGGCCGTCTGGCGCGCGCGACTTAAGGGACCGCTGTAAATAGCATCCATAGGGACATCTTGTAATTCCCGCTGCAACGCCTCCGCCTGGCGGATTCCATTTTCATTCAAGGGGAAATCGTGGCGTCCCCGAAACCGATTTTCCCGATTTCCCGCCGTTTCTCCATGGCGCACAAAATAAATTTCCAGCATAGGTACTCCTGTTTCTTTTGGTCTGCTTTCTTTTTTCCTGTAAAGATACGAAACAGAATTCCCCTGTTCCAGAAATCAGAATTTTATTCTCCTGGTACATCTGCAGACATCAAAAATGTTTCAATTTACGTTCCCTTCGGGAAGTTCAAAGTTGCAGTAAACAGACGTACCTTTTTCTCCCTCTTTTTCCGCTTTGAGAAATCCCCTCCTTTTTCCTATATTTGTTCTTCATAATAATTCAGGAGTGCTGGTGAAGCAGCCGACAAACGTTCCATCGAAATCTTCTCCTCTTTCCCCGAAGCGGAAGTGGTTTTTCCGGGCTGTGCTGGTTCTGTTTCCCATTTTTTTGCTGGTTCTACTGGAATTTATCCTTCGAATAACGGGCTACGGAACAGACTACCGTTTGTTCATTCCCAGCAGTGTGGACAACCGCTACCTGGAGCCCAATCCTCAACTGGGGCGTCGCTACTTCCCCGGTGGTAAATTCTACCCCAACATTACCCACAGTTTTCTTTTGAAAGAAAAACCTGCAAACGGCTTCCGCATTTTTGTGCTGGGTGGCTCTACGGCTCGGGGTTATCCTTACTATTACAACGGAAGTTTTTCCAGCATGCTGCGGGTGATGCTGCAAAAGAGTTACCCCAACATATATTTTGAAGTGGTGAATCTGGCCATGGTTGCTGTGAACAGCTACACCGTGCAGGATATTGCCCGGGAAATCTGGCGCTACCAGCCCGACCTGGTGCTGGTGTACAGCGGACACAACGAATTTTACGGTGCGCTGGGGGTGGGCTCTCTGGAGCAACTGGGAACTTCGCGCAAGCTGGTGCTCACCTACCTGTGGCTTAATCGATTTAAAACCGTGCAGTTATTGCGGCAGCTTGCCAGAGGCATTATGGGAGCGCTGGGAGGGGGTACTTCGGAGCTTGCTCCCAACATGACACTGATGGAACATCTGGCTGCCCGGCGCAGCATTGCCCATGGGAGTCCGCTTTACCGGAAGGCAATGACCATTTTCCAGCAAAACATGGCCGAAGTGGTGGAGCTCTGCCGGAACCACCGGGTTCCCTTACTACTGGGTACCCTGGTAAGCAATGTGCACCACCAGCCTCCCTTTACCGATACATTCCATCCGGAAACCGATACCGCTACCTGGCAACAACTTTTCCGGAAAGCCCTTCAGGCACCACCCCACCAGGCGGATTCCCTGTTTCAGCAGCTTTTCCACCTGGATGATTTCCCGGCATCGGCACACTTCCAGTATGCTCGTCTGGCCGAAAGCCAGCAGCGATGGGATAGCGCTTATGTTCACTTTTACCGGGCGAAAGATTATGACGGTTTGCGCTTTCGTGCCAGCGAGGATTTTAACGGAATTTTGCAGGAATTAGCTTCTGTTTCCGGGGCTATTCTGGTACCCATTCGTCGCTCGTTCGAATCCCATTCGCCCCACCACCTGCCGGGAAAAGAACTTTTCCTGGAACATCTCCATCCCAACTTGCAGGGCTATTTCCTGATGGCGCGCACCTTTTACCGCGCCATTGTTTCCGCTCATCTGATTCCCGGCGAAGCCCACGCTCTCCCCGCTGATTCGCTCTTATGGCAGGATATGGGAATTACCGAATTTGAACATGCTGCCGGGGAGATTCGCATCCGGGTGCTGACCAGTGGTTGGCCTTTTCGGAAGGGCAGCGTGGGTACCCTGGACAGTCTGAGTCTCACTCCCGGGGACATGGTTCACAAACTGGCCCTGGATTACTGGCAGAAAAAAATTACCTGGGAAAAAGCCCATGTGCTGCTGGCAGAACACTATCTGAAAAGCGGACAGTGGCAGAAAGCCGCAGCAGAATTCAAAGCGTTGATTGTGTTTACTCCCTTCAATCCCTCCCCCTATCAGCATCTGGTGCGGTTGCTCATCGAGCACCAGCGCTACCGGGAAGCCATTCCCTACCTGCAAACCCTCACCCGCCTCTCCTGGGATTTGTTCGCTTTTCGTACGCTGGGAATGGTGTATTTGCAACAGGGATATCCCGAAAAAGCTATTCCTTACTTTCGCACGGCACTGGATTTATACGCTTCTGATGAAGAATCCTTGTTTTACCTGGCTGCTTCCTATTTCCAGTTGGGGCAAATCGAGAATGCCCGGATGTACGTGGAGCGGTTACTACGGGTAAATCCCCGCTATCCCGATTTACCTCACCTGCAACAACTGATCAATAAAAACCGACGCGATTAATCCGGGAAGGAGACCATGCTTCAGCTTGTAGCGTTTGTATTTCTGTGTTTTGTCTGGGGAACCACCTGGGTGGCCATTAAGGTCACTCTGGAGGGATTTCCCCCCTTTCTGGGTGCCAGCGCTCGATTCATTGTCGCTATTCTGGTGCTTTTTCTATACACACGCTGGCAAAGCATTTCCCTGAAGGTCGAACGTCGAGACTTCCCCGCCATTATCATTAGCGCATTTTTAATGTACACGCTGGATTATGGATTGGTCTATTGGGGCGAACAGCATCTCTCGGCGGGTGTTACGGCCATTTTCTTTGCTACCTTTCCCCTGTTCACTGGCATCTGGTCAAACTTTTTGTTCCGTCACGAACGATTCCGCTGGCACAAATTTGCCGGGCTTATTCTGGGATTTCTGGGCATCGTGGTGGTTTTTTACGATCAGCTAATTGCCACGCATTTCAGCCAGCTGGTGATTCTGGCGACACTGGCTATTATCGCCGGTGCTGCCGGTGGCGCCATGTCCGTCATCATTATCCAGAAATATCTCAATCATCTGCATCCCATTACATTAAGCTTCCATCAGATGCTTCAGGGAATCATTTTTCTGGGATTGTTTGGACTGTTGCTGGAATCGCCTGGTGCGGTTCAGATGAACAACCGGGTGGGGTTTGCCCTGCTTTATCTGGGACTGGTGGGCTCGGCGCTGGCTTTCACCATTTACTACTGGTTGCTTCAACATTTGAGCGCCATTACTCTCTCCCTCATTATTTACATCACTCCATTAGTCGCGCTGGTAGTGGACTACTGGGTTTATGGAGAAGTCGTAGCAATGCGCACCATTCTGGGAATGTTTGTGATTTTTGCCGGAATCGCCTTAACCGAAGCGGAACGGTACAGAAACGTTCTCCATCACCGAAAGCTCAAAACTTCCGTACGCAACTCCTGAATTTAACCCCCTTCTCATTTCCTCATTGTTCCGTTAGCGGACTCATATTATATTTCCATGCACGGCTCAAGGAATTCAACATCATCTGTTTCATCACTGCAGGAATTAGCATCTTCGCAACGTTCTAATTGAAGAATCAGAGACTACTAAAGAAATGGTGGAAATATCAGAAAACAGAAATCTTGACCTGCAAACAATTTTTCGAAATTCTGAAAACGAAAGTGCATTCATCATCTAAAAACCGTACAACCAAAAATAGAGGAATTTACTATGATTGATCGT
>JALXCH010000002.1 GCA_026991005.1 Calditrichia bacterium
TGGTGGAAATATCAGAAAACAGAAATCTTGACCTGCAAACAATTTTTCGAAATTCTGAAAACGAAAGTGCATTCATCATCTAAAAACCGTACAACCAAAAATAGAGGAATTTACTATGATTGATCGTATTGTAGAATTGCTGGGTGACGAAGCAGATTATCTGCTGAATCACCAGAGTAAAACCATTCCCAAAGAGCAGTTGCATTTACCAGGCCCGGATTTTGTAGATCGGGTGCACCGTGATTCCGATCGGAATCCGGCTGTTCTGCGGAATTTACAACTGATGTTCAACACCGGACGGCTGGCAGGTACCGGCTATCTTTCCATTCTCCCGGTGGATCAAGGTATCGAGCATTCTGCCGGAGCATCCTTTGCCCCCAACCCCATTTACTTCGACCCTGAAAACATCGTCAAGTTAGCCATCGAAGGGGGATGCAATGCGGTGGCATCCACGCTGGGAGTGTTGGGTTCGGTTGCGCGGAAGTACGCTCACAAAATTCCCTTCCTGGTAAAGATTAATCACAATGAGTTGCTCACATATCCCAATAAATACGATCAGATTCTTTTTGCTTCGGTCGATCAGGCATTCGAAATGGGGGCTGTTGCGGTAGGTGCAACCATCTATTTCGGTTCTCCGGAATCCAATCGCCAGATTCAGGAAATTACCGAAGCCTTCCGCTACGCACACAGTCTGGGATTGGTAACCGTACTGTGGGCGTACCTGCGGAATTCGGCATTCAAGAAAGATGGCGTGGATTATCACGTCTCTGCTGACCTTACCGGTCAGGCCAACCATCTGGGTGTTACCATCGAAGCCGACATCATCAAGCAGAAGCAAGCCCAGAACAATGGCGGATTTACCGCACTGAATTTCGGTAAAACCCATCCGAAAGTTTATTCCGAATTAACCAGTGACCATCCCATCGATTTAACCCGCTATCAGGTTGCCAATTGCTACATGGGGCGCGCCGGATTGATTAACTCCGGTGGTGCTTCCGGGCAGAACGACCTGGCACAAGCCGTACGCACGGCGGTCATTAACAAACGTGCCGGTGGTATGGGACTCATCTCCGGTCGCAAAGCGTTCCAGAAACCGATGAAGGAAGGGGTGGAACTGCTCCATGCCATTCAGGATGTGTTCCTGGAAAAAGAGGTAACCATTGCGTAATTTTTCATCTATTGGCAAATTTGAGGCGCGGAAGAGGTTCCTTTCGCGCCTTTTTCTTTTTCAGGGAATTGTCCAACAACTCCCTCTGGTTCAGTGTCTTTCACATAAAGAACAACCCCCACAACTGATTCCTTTCCCGGAAGCAATAAAAATAATTCTACAAGAATCTTTCTGCGGAAAGGAATAATTGCAACATCGGGGACTTTTGGAGTCAAAATCCTTTTTCAGTTACCTTTTAAAAATTTGCATTGGCGTCACATCATCCTTTCAATAAAAAGGATGATTTTTTAAGAGGCCATTAAAACAGCACTTTTTTACTTAAAAAATCACATCGGATTAGTAGCAATTCTGGAAGGGTAAAAAATTAATTAAGTACTCGGCTGGGAAGAACTTTTCTTTTTACCTTTATGGACAGCAACAAAGTGTTTCCTGTTTGTCTTTACCTTTCACACAATACTGTTCATTCTGTAAATAAAGCCAATAGATAGAAAGTACGCAACCGGAAATTCTCTAATAAAAACGAAAGCGAAAATTTAATGTGACGTCCAATCCTTGGGTCAATTTTAATATTTACTGCCTGATTATTTCTACTTACTTCATTTTCTCAATGAATTCTTCCAGCGATTTTGCCATCTTGGCTGCTTCCAACAGGGTTTCCAATTTTTCTACTGATGCAATTTGTTGAATTGCTTCTTTAACGTCTTCTCCCACGTACTGAAATTTCATTTCCAGCATATCTACAATTACTTTCCGAAGTATTTCCTGTTTACCTTTCAGTTCTCCTTGCTGGATCCCTTGCCTGATACCCTGCTCGATACCCTTCTGAATACCCTTCTGAATACCCTTCTGAATACCCTTCTGGATACCCTGCTGGATACCCTCCTTTATTCCTCTCTCATATCCCTTTTCTAACCCTCGCTGCTCTGCTAAAAATAAAATGGACATACCTTCCTTCTCCTCTATTTTAAACATCTCATCAATTAATTGACTATCCAATTCCTTTGGTAAAGTCATGATCCATTCAATAAACTTATAAAGCGCTGCTATGGTTTCCCGATTCATCCCCAGTTTATATAAGCGAATCAAAAACTCTTTCTTCCAGCGATACCGATCCGTATAAGCCCCTTCCGTCTCCAGCGTCCGTAAATAAGCTAATACACCCAGGGCAAACACATTATCCTTAACCTGCTTCTCCACCTCCTCCGGAATATAATCAATGATTTTCACCAGCGGAAATTCAAATGTCACCACACATCCATAAAGATCACTCACATACCGATTGGGACGGTATGAAGGACTCCGATCCGTTAATACCGCCAGACTAATCACATTTTGACGGTACACATCGAAGATACGATTGCGGTAGATGAACATCCGCTCTGCAAAGTCTTTCTCCCTTCCGCCCTGCACCTCAATGTGGATCAATATCCACTTCTTCTCCCCATTTCTAAAACACACCTGTACCAGCTTATCCACTATCCGACGTCCCGTCTCCGCTCCCCGCACAATCTGCTGAAACTCTTTGTCCAGGAATTTGTACCCACAGGAAAAATCAATATCCACAGCAATGTGAGGAAAGAAAAATTCCATAAATTCCCGAAACAAATGGGTGAGTGCTTCTTTCCAGGCAGCATCTTCTGACATTTTTTCCTCCCAGAGTTTTTTTTACTCCATGAAAT
>JALXCH010000003.1 GCA_026991005.1 Calditrichia bacterium
CAGATCATGAGCTGGATGTTTGATACCTACTCCATGCAGAAGAAACAATTTTTACCGGCCGTAATTACCGGCAAGCCGCTGGAATTGGGTGGTTCCGAAGGAAGAAAAGAAGCCACCGCCCAGGGAATGGTGTTTGTGGTTCGCGAAGCCACCCAGAAATTGGGCATCGATTTGAAGAAAGCGCGTGTAGCAATTCAGGGGTTTGGGAATGCCGGCTCCCACGCTGCTCGATTATTAAAGGAAGACGGTGCCACCATTGTGGCCATTTCCGATGTGAGCGGCGCTTACTACAATCCCGAAGGCCTGGATGTGGATGCCGCCTGGCGCACCTGCGAAAACAATCCCACCTGGGTTCTGGAAGGTTTCGAGAAAAATGCCAAGGTGGAGAAAATGGATGACCCCATGAAATTGCTGGAACTGGATGTGGATATTTTAATTCCCGCTGCTCTGGAGAATCAGATTACCGAAGAGAATGCTCCCAACGTTCAGGCCAAAATTATTGCGGAATGTGCCAATGGCCCCGTCACTCCCGAAGCAGACGACATTCTGGAAAAAAAGAATGTGTTCATTATTCCCGATATTTTGTGTAACGCCGGCGGAGTTACCGTCTCTTACCTGGAATGGGTGCAAAATCGCATGGGATACTACTGGTCCAAAGAGCGAGTGAATGAGGATCTGGAACGCATCATGGTTAAAGCCTTCGATGAAGTTTACGATATGGCTCAAAGCCATAAGGTAAACATGCGCATTGCAGCGTTTATGCTGGCCATTCAACGGGTTACCCAGGCAGCGGAACTCCGCGGATTGTATGCGTAATTGAAGGAATTTCAGGGGGTCGCGAAAAAATCCCTTTTTTTGCGACCCCTTTTTGTGTAAACTGAAAGGTACGTACATCTAAAAACGGCAAGCGTACAAAAACAGCGAGTGACAAAACATTCTTTCTAATATGCAATTTTAAAGGTAAATCACTGTAAAAATCTGGAATTTTAAACCAACTCAATTCATGATTTTTTCTAATGACTTGTGTTTTTCCTCAGTTTTTCCTCAGTTTTTCCTTTATGAAAAATATCTCTCATGATATTCTAAAAAATAAAAGGAGAAGGGATCATGAAAAAATGGATCGTGCTGTTTTTGTTAATTGCCACCATGGTATTTGCCCGGGAAGGAAATCACTCCTCAACCATTAAACCGGGTGGTTGGTCTTTGCAATTCCTCATCAGAAGTCTCAATTTATCGGCATTCGACGGGGCGACCTTTTCTGCTAAAAAACACTGGAGTGCCCGGAACGCTTTACGCATTGGGGTAACGATCGGAGGAGATATTTCCGGTTTGAGCCAGACCAATGAAGTTTCCATAATAAATATTTCCAATTCCACTTCCCAGAAAGATGAAAAAGCCGGTAGTTTTGGCATTACAGCAAGGGGAATTTTTCTACACTATTTTCAACCTCTTCATAAGGTGAGTTTTTTTGCCGGGGGCGGTCCCCTCCTTAGTTTTAGTTATTCAAAAAGCAAGAAAGAACTGACCCAGACTCTTAATGATAGTATCGCTGGTAGCGAAATCACAGAAAAAAATTGGGGTACAGGCTGGAAACTGGGAATTACCAGTTCCATTGGCGTAGAATGGTTCGTTCATGCGCACATTGGTTTGATTGGAGAATATCTTCCGGAAATGTATTATTATTCTAACAACACCACGTACGAAAACATTACCAACGATTCTCGTTCAAAAAAGAAAAGAAAAATTCACGCATTCACCCTGCATAACTCTGTAAGATTTGGAGTTTCGATTTATTTTTAAATCACAGGTTCTGTATTCTAATGAAGGATCTTATCTCCGGGGGTAGCCTTCCCATACTCGAAATTTTGAAAAAGGAGAGACCGATGAAAGTTCTATTTGCGGCATTGCTCTTTTTTACCATTACCATTACGGGAATAGCCGGAGATCGGGACCGGGTTGAACCTCCCTTTATTAGACTTCAGTTTTTACCCATTCCTGCCTATCATAGTACGGGCTTCCATTCCCTCTCCACTACACCAATAGCGTCCATTGCCGATGCTAACCCTGCTGCGCTGGTTAATATTGCTCATCCGGGAATAGGCGCTCTGTTTGCCTACACTTCTTCCATTAATTATGATTCCGTAAGCGTAGAGAACATCACCTTAAGTCGATACCACCCGGCAGTTTCCACAGCTGCCGGAATAATATTTCCCTACCACCATGCTCGTATAGCATTGGGTTATCATCAAAAATACAATTATCGCCTCGAATCGGGGGAAATCCCGTTAATTACCGGGTATTCGGACACAGTGGGTTATACCCGGATTGTAGAACATCAGGTCATTCATAGCGTTTCGGGAATTCTGGCATACGAATTCCCGGGAATTTTCACCTCCCGGGACGTATTCTCTCTGGGCGGTACGTTCTCTTTCGATATTCTGAAAATTAACGCCGAAACGGTAAACCTCGCCAGAGGTTGGCTCAATGATCAAGGATATTCCTTTACTGCTGGGGTTCTTTATCAATTGCCTCGCTTTTCAGTAGGATTTCTTTACCAGCACAGAACGAAGGTGGAAGGGGAGTTACAATTTCAGGGGGTACAGCATACTGGGGCATCTTCTTCTTACAGTTACTATGTTCAGTTGCCACCGGCTTATGCGCTGGGGGCAACCTGGTCGCCTGCCGGGAAGTGGCAATTCCACGGAACTGTCTCTTACGTGCTCTGGGAAAAAATTCCTTACTCGCTATCCAATGGGCTGGATTACTCCGTTGCCGTGAACTGGATGTTTTCTCCCGCAATCCGGTTTTCCGGCGGGTTTTACCGCAGACATCTGGAGAACCGG
>JALXCH010000004.1 GCA_026991005.1 Calditrichia bacterium
CAGGAACCTGCTTGACTAAGACAACAATTCGGTAACTCATAATCTTCCTCTTTTTCATCAGTTAAATATCATAATATAAAATCATTTTCCTTAAAAATGAAAACGAATTGTAATTTTTATGGGAGACTTCATTGATATGGAATAAAAGTGCCCAATTTTTCTCTTCGAAAAATTTGCGTTTTTGCAAAAATTTTGTATATTATAAATATAATTAAATTATCAGGAGTGGGATCATGTCACCAGCAACCCAGATTTTTTTGTTTAATTCCAGAAAACGGAATATGGCGGGGTGGTTCGTTCTGATGTGGTTTGCGGTAATTATTTTTATGGCTTTGCCCATTATGGCTCAACAGGTGGAATCGGGAATGTCCGGGTATGTTCCGGAAGTGGATTCCTTAACCGGGAACGAACTGAGTATTCTTCCCTTCCGGGGAACAGCCACCGATTATTACGATGTGTTCCCTTCCACCGCCATCATTCAGCGACATGGCCGTATGGAAACACATATTCGCGGAAGTCGCTGGGAGGAGACGGATTACTTATTCGAGGGAGCGAATATTCGCAGCATGTACGGCGGAAGACCCCTTTTGCACTTTATCCCGGAGATGTTGTCGTCCCTAACGTTGCATAAATCCCCGGAAGCTTCGCTTTCCTCTGCTCCGTTTGTATTAAATCACCATCTTCTGGCACCCGCTTCGCAATTCCAATTTGCCGCCCATGCGGAAACAGACTGGTTTACACAACCCCATCAATCCGTAGCAAGCACGTACACTTACGGCTACCAGGACTATCTGTTGATGCTGAGCGGACCTCTGTTTACCCCTCAACTCACTTTTCGCCTGGGTGCAGAATATCGCTATTTCATGGATCATTATCGTAAATTCTGGGATGGATTCCGTTTTGGAGGTTCCGGTATTTCCTTTGTTGATCCTGTTACCGGGGATGATTATTCCGAAATAATTGGGCAGGAGATGGTGATTGAACCCGGAAATATTCCCCGGGCCCATTCGCACGATTTACTGGTCAATGCTCTGCTACAGGGAAACTGGGGCAATTTTCATCTTCAGTTTGTTGGTGCGCTGGAAGATAATTTCCGACAAAGCAACAAATATCCCATTCGCGATCGTTACGACCCGCAACATATTCCCGAAAACAATCAGAATGCCTATTTACTTTCTACCCGCGCAACCTACCAGGTTCCCGATGGAATCAATCTGGGATTTCAGTACGACTATTTAAATTCCCGTTATACCACCCGGGATCCGATTCTGAAAGATGAATTTCAGAAATATGGGCCTTCCATACCTCGGATGAATATTTATTATTTTTATTTTACTCCACCCGGAAAAATTCTTTCTACATATTTGAAGGGTGGCGAATCCGGGCACAGTTTATCCGGATTTATTTCGGGGACTGCCGGGAACCATCACTGGAAAGCAGGAGCACAATGGCAAAAACGCACTTTGAGGCGCTTTAAAACCAATAAGGGTTACGGAAGCTATTTCCTGCAAAATCCGGATAAATGGCTTTCCGATTCGTTATATACCCAATTTTACATTTACTCCAATTTTCTGGATGATGCTTTTGGCTACGATGTGTACGGAAGAGAACTTAAAGAATCCAGTGAATACTGGGATGGTCCGGTTCGTCCTCAGCAGGTGGGTGCCTATGTGGAAGACACTTACCAGAATGGCGCTTTCCTGTTGCATCTGGGAGTTCGGCTAGATATGCTCTCCAGCAACACCATTGGGGTAAAAGATATTACCCAGCTTCATTTCGTGGATATCGGTTCCAGTGGAGCTAAATATATTAGTTCTAAACATTTCTATCGAACGACGTTCCAGAAATACATTTCTCCCAGATTCTACTTTAGTTATCTGTTCCGTCCGCAAACGAAATTTTATCTCTCCTTTGGACGCTATGTGCAACAGGCACAATTACAGGATTTAACCACCAGTCGTCTGTGGTTACATCAATATCTATGGAATGAACTTTTATTATTGAATTACTTTAACCCCTACCCATATGCTTTAGAGGTGGAACCAATTTCTTCTTATTCCGGAGGACTTGGACTACAACACCATTTTTTATTCGATCTCCGATTATCCACCTCGCTATTTTATAAAAAAACGTCTAATTATTTATCGGTAGAATATGAGAAAAGACCTACTAATGCAGGCTATAATTCCATTTATTTTTTAAATAATTTAAGTTCCAGTTCTGTTTATGGGCTTGAGCTTAATCTAAAATACAAAAACTTCCTCTGGTTGAATTACAGCTTTACCGACGGAAAAGGAAAGGGCTCTTATTCTAACTCTGATTTTCATTGCCGGTATTCTCACGATATCCAGGATGCGTACCGCTGTGATGAAGAATTACCATTGGAGCATATTCAAAAACATCAGCTCAACGCACTGCTCTCTTATTCTACCGGGGAAGCATCCTCTGCGCTCTGGCGAGCTATTCGCGCTACCGCTTTTCTCCGCTTGAATTCCGGCAGGAATTTCTACATTCAGAAAGCATTCCCCAACAGCTACATCCAACCTTTTTACGGAGATCTGTTAACGGACAATTATAGCTGGGTTCCCAGAGCAAAACCGGAAGTCACCCATACACCGCTTTATTTCACCCTGGATGTTAAACTTTCCAAAACGTTCCATCTGGGAAAGGCAGAACTGACCCCCTACATTTACATTCAGAATTTACTAAACCGTAAAAATACCATTGATTTGTATCCTCGCAACGGGAAGTCGGATTATGATGATTACAAGGAATTGGACTGGGGCATGAATTATCCTTCGGAGACCTGGATTTTGTACGAAAAGATCAACCTGCAACACCGCCAGCACTTTGCGCTAATGCAAAACGGAAGTGATTTGTTCGCTCATCCCCGGGAATTCCGTTTTGGAATTCAGATTGGCATGTAGAATAAATTGCGAAAGTGAAGATAGACAGGTTTTGATTTTAAACATATAGCAAACGGGCATTCAGGCAGAATGGGAACCTCACTCTTCTGCCCGATGCTCGTTTTTATTTTAAACAGATTCGAACGAGTGTTGAACATTCCGCTATTAACAATTAATGCAAATCAGGAGAAAACAAAGCTTAAAAAATTTAACATGACCACGAAAAACACTATTCTAATTTAAGTATCAATGTGATAACAAAAACTACACATCGCCACAACCTTGCAGAATAAGGGATTTTAAGCCCATGAAGAAGAAATCGAAGCTGCCGGCATCTCTTTGAAATTTATTCCTCAAAATTTTACGCGAGGCAATTGCCAGATATAGCCAGGAATGAATTACTTTCGATAATATCGCTGGCGACGTACCTGTCGGCGAACCTGATCGAATTTCTTTTTCCAGTAGGCGTGTTCTTTAGCCGTGGTGGAAAAATGGTGTCCCCCATCCCCTGTCGCCACAAAATACATGTAAGAAGTGTTAGCGGGATACAGCGCTGCCATTATGGAGCGCTTTCCGGGATTGTTTATGGGGCCCGGCGGAAGTCCGGGATATTTGTAGGTATTGTAAGGGGAATCAATTTCCAGGTCTTTTAATAACAAACGGCGGGGTCTTCCGGGAATAAGGTACTGGATCGTCGGGTCGGCCTGGAGCAACCAACCACGTTTTAACCGGTTGTGATACACCGAACTAATGAGAACCCGTTCGGAATCCACCATCGCTTCCCCTTCAATAATGGAAGCCAGCGTCAATATTTGATGAATGTTCATTCCCAGCCGAACCATCTGTTGCTGAATTGAATCCGGTTTGAAAATTTTCAGGGTTTGGTGCACCAGGTGCCGTAAAATTTCCTCGGGAGTAATATCATAAGGGAAAAAATAGGTCTCCGGTAGTAAATATCCTTCCAAAGAGGAGGCGGAAATTCCCAGTTCCCGGCAAAACGCCGGATCGGTCGCCAATTGTACGAACTGGGCGGAGTCAATTCCCAGACGTTGCTGAACGATAGAGGCAAATACCACCAGCGGCTCCCCTTCCGGAAAGGTAACTTTGATGGTTGCCGGTTTGGGGTGGGTGAGGTATTTTAACAACTCCGGTGCACTTAAATGGGTAGGTACCCGAAAAACTCCGGCTTTCAACTGATGCTGGTAACCGTTTAAACGCCCCAACCAGACAAACAGTGTAGGAGAACGAAGCAGTTCTTCCTCCTGCAAAATTTCGGCAATCTGTCGCAACGAACTTCCCCGGGGAATACGAATGGTTTTCTCCGAAACTCCGCTACCATCCGGCGGCGCCGAGAGTCCCAGGTAAAGCTGATACCCCAGAAAAAGCAAAATGAGTATGGGAAAGGGCAACCACCATTTTAGAAATTTCCGGGAATAAAATTTAACGATGTGCACTACCAGAAAACCTAAAAATGCCATCCCGGCCAGAGGATAGGGAATGTTTCGTAACTCTTTCCTTTCCAAAGTTTCCTGCCACTCCTGTTTAAATCCCGGTTAACGATTTAATTCAACAGAGGCGATTAGCCGTGCACTACCTTTTCTGTTAATTGAAAAATCTTATTCACAACTGCTTTTGCATAAAATAATGAATTTCTTTGTACATAGTTCGCAATGGAGTCTATATCTTCTATTGCTTCCGGAGACCATTCTATTCTGAGAGCCATTTTTCTAATCTCTTTTTTGCATCTTTATAAGAAATGGAACCTTCTTCCTCCGTTCTCTCAATCCCCCTTTGAATTTTTTCTAAAACATAAAGATGATACTGGATATCTTCAATGGTGCAATTGTCCGGAAGTCTTCCTAATAATGTCTTTACTTCCTCCTTGGCAGTTTTCATTATTAACCTTTTTTGGTTTTTTATTTTTCTATATCGTTTACTTATTGACAAACCTGAAGTTCTTATCCTAAAAATTTTTCTTCCAATTGTCTGTTGAAACAACAACTAAGTTAGTAGTTTACACCAGGGTGCTTATTGGTACCGCCCCAAATGCGTTCCATTTGCCGGACAATCCAGTTAAACGGGTCTTTTTGCAACATCCAATCCTCCGGGATTAGAAAACCGTTTACCCCTGCTTTCCGGAACTGAAGTTGCTGATGGGAGTCCCCGGGAATGCCCTGGTACAAGATCGGCACATTTTCTTCATTCAATTTGTTTGAAAACTCTACTCCCTTCGGGGAAAATAATTTTTCCGGTTCCCCGGAAAAAATAATTCCCCCCAGCCACCCCGGTTCGATTCCCGGGAGTAATTCGGGCGAATGCAGCCGAACAAATGGCTCCAATCCCACCTCGTAAGTCACTTCCACAAACCGGGATAACTGTTCCGGCAACTGCCATTCCGTGTCCAGCAACAATCCATCTGCCCCAATCGCTTTTGCTTGGTAGATTTGCACTTCATCCAGGATGAAATCATGGAGAATAACACCGGCATTGGTAGCACTTTTCACCAGATTAATATGGGACGGTTCTCCGCCCAGGAAGGGCGCATCTCCGGCCACCAGAAAGGTAGCTACCGGCCAATCCTTAAAATAGCGCGCCACCTGAAAGGGACGATAGTTGCTTAATTCCGTATCGATTTCCGGGAAACGCCCCTGGAGGGGGATCATCACGGGCAATTGCTCCTCGTCCTGCAGGGACATTCGCGCACTCACAAAATCCGTTCCCACAGAAAAGGAGGCGGTTCGGATGGCTTCCAGAGAGAATCGTTTCTTGAGCTGGCGAATCTCTTTCTGTTTTTCCTTTTTTATTTGCTTCCATAGTTTTGTGTTCATGCGACCCTCAATTCAATTCCGAATATTAATTCAAATAAGTAAGTATAATATCATTTTTCTCGTGCCTTTTCAATCATCTTTTAACTAATACTCTTTAAAAGATTTTAATACATTCCGCAAGAAATAAACAAACTCGAACATAAATATGCGGTTTTTATTTCATTTGGAGAAAATTGTTAGTTATCCCTGCCGTTTAGATCGTATAAGGGGTTTAAGGACCTTTTCAAGATAAACCTCCACTGCTGCCACCCAGTGATAGGAATTTGGATCTTTAACATTGAAGAGAAACAAAGTGGTTTTTTCATCTTCAGCATATTTTTTCATCTTCCCGTCTGTATTGACTCTTAAATGCTCTAATGCACGCTTACGTGCATTTTTGAAATGACGACCAACTTTCAGTACCCCATCTTCCGGATGAAACCAAACATACACCCCGGGATGCCAAATACAATCTTTTTGGGAACTCTTTACTTGGGATATGTTTAATTCTAGAACACAAAACTTATCCCGTACTGAAGCAAATTCTTCTTCAAAAATCTTTATTAAATCATGAGCTGACTTTCGCATTAAATATTCTCCACATTATATCTCCATATAAATACATTTCCTAATATAACCACGAGTTTCTGCACATCAACATCCCAAAAAACCTAGATTAGCGAACTCTCCAGCAAAATCTTAAATTTAACCTCATAATTTGGGGAATACTCTCAATCCATGAGCTTTCAGAGAATGCTGCAAGTTCAATACCCAACTTCTATTCCATCTTAGCCCGGAGGTTCCTGGTCTTTTTTGGTTAATTCAATTTCTTACTGATTTCAATAAGCTGGTTCAATTTCCGGAGCGCTGCCCCGCTATCGATTGCCTCGATGGCCATTTCCACCCCTTCTTTCAGAGTTTTAGCCAACCCGCTAACCTTGAGGGCGGCCGCAGCGTTAATCACAGTCACATCGCGAGGCCCGCCATCCTTCCCGTTGAGAATATCCAGAATGATTTGCTTGTTCTTATTGGCATCGCCACCACGAATGCTCTCGATTGGCCAGCGGCGAATCCCCAGATCTTCTGGGGTAATTTCGTATTGGGTGATTTCGTCCCCGGCAATTTCCACCACATGGGTTTTTCCGGCAATGTTCACCTCATCCAGCCCGTTTTCTCCGGAGACTACCATCCCGCTGAAGATACCAAATTCTCGCAACACCTGGGCAATGGTGAGGGACAATTTTTTATCGTACACCCCGATGAGCTGGCGTTTGGTTAGAGCCGGCTTGGTGAGCGGGTCCAGAATGTTAAAAATGGTGCGGGCACCAATATTCTGCCGAATTCCGGCAAAGTTGCGCGGTGTGGGTTTGTAACGGGGTGCAAAAATGAAAGCCAGACCCGTTTCTTCGAATACGCGATAGAATTCGTCCGGAAAGAGCTCGGTTTTAATTCCCAGCGCCTTCAGAACATCGGCACTTCCGCATTGGCTGGAGACCCCGTGGTAGCCATGCTTAATCACTTTAGCCCCGGCACCGGCAGCGACAATAGAAGCCGCCGTGGAGATGTTAAACGTCCCCAGGTTGTCACCACCGGTTCCACTGGTATCAATGGCGTTCTCGTCGGCAATAGAGAGCGGGGTAATGCGGTCGCGGTAAGCTTCCACCGAACCGGCCAGCTCATCCACGGTGCTTCCTTTAATTTGCAAAGCCACTAAAAAGGCCGAAATCTGAGCTTCCGTAGCCTGACCGGAAAGGATTTCTTCCATCACTTTGTATGCTTCCTCCCGAGTCAGACTTTGCCCGTCCATAAATTTAGAAATTGCTTCTTTAATCATCGTCTTTTCTCCGTCTAATGAGTTGTTTTCTGTTGTTCCAGTTGCTGGTAAAGGATTTCAACCAATTTTTTGAACTCCCGGTCTTCCCCAAAATCAGGACTTACCGGAATAAACCGGTTCTCATAGCGGTCTGTTCCAGATTCCGGATGGATGGTTAACAAACCGATGTATTCTCCGTCCACTCCCGGTTGTAGCACGATGTGCTTACCCAATCGAATTTCTCCCTGCTCCTGGGTATGCCCGGCAATGATGATGTCAATTTCCGGGAACTGCCGAAACAGCCGGGTGCAATGGCGATAGCTGTCATGTAGCAGCAGAACCACTAAATCTATAGGACGTGGAAGTTTTTCTAATTGAACCTGCAATATTGAATCCACGGGTAAAGTCCGCAATTCCGGAACGGAAATAAATTCAAATGCGTCGCGGGGAACAATACCCAGAATCGCAATTCGGTAACCCTGAGATTTTAGAATTAGGGAACGCTGCAACGAGGGAAGTGAATCCCTTTCCGGAAAAATCAGATTGGAGTTCACCAATGGTAACGGGTTGTTGCGAACATGCTCCCGAAAAAATTTCCATCCTTCCACAAATTCCTGATCTCCCGGAGAAATGGCCGCAAAAGGTAGCTGGTGCAGCAAACGCCACATTAACTGATTTACCTCGGGCATGGAGTAAGTGGTGAGGAAATCCCCGGTATCCAGCAAAATCAAATCAGGATACCGGCGAAAAAGAGAATCCACAGCAGCTTTTAATTGAACCATTCCCCCCAAATTATTCCCTCCGCAATGGCAGGTTTCCAGATTTCCGTTTAAATTCGCCGTGTAAGCTAGATGAATCACCCCCGGAAACCCTGGAGTACTCCAGAGCAATCCCAGAAAGCAAATCGTTAACTGAATAGAAAAATGGCGCAATCGGAAACTCATTCAGGTACCCGTTTTTTTAAATATCATAAAATACAAGATTCCCTTAGCAAAGGAAACGGGAATTTTGGAAAATGGAGAATAGAAACCACAAAAACGTAACCCTACTCTTTTAGGTAGTCACTCTTCTACTCTCTTAACGAAACCCAACCTGTTTGCAGAGCCCATCTCGAGCAGGATGCTATGTGTAAATGGAAAAGGTTATTATTAACCGCAAAGTGCGCAACGCAGGCGCAAAGAGCACAAAGATTTTTGAATGTCTAAACGCAAAAAAAATTAACCGCAGCGGGCGCAACGTACGCAACGAAAAATATTTCTGATTTTGATTATTTTTTGGAATTTGTAATTGGAGATTTGTTATTTAGAATTTCTTTTTTCATTGCGTCCTTTGCGCGTTCTCTGCGGTTAATCTTATTTAACCGCAAAGAGCGCAATGGAGGCGCGAAGAGCGTAAAGGTTGTCGTTTTAAATTCAAATGATGAGATTCTTCACCCCGCCTGTGGCGGGGGGTCAGAATGACAGAAACATCGCCCCCTGTCATTCCAAGCGGAGCGAAGCCATCTCCTACCTCAGCAAGAAAACATTTTGCCATCCCGGGAATTCTTTTGCAAAAGGAAAGTTCGAGATTGCTTCAGCGCTACGCGCCTATTAAATGTTTTATCTTGCAAAATGGACGGTAAATATAAAATTAAAATCCTGCTACCATAACAAGACCGCCCACAATCAGTCCGTACACGGCGTTAAACAGCTTAATGCGCAGGGAATCTTTAACAGTGTAAGAGAGCAAGGGCAGCAATCCGTGCCCATCCTGCACCATGGAAGAGGCCAGTAAAATGCTGAAAGGAACAATTCCTTGGCTAAACATCATCACAAATATAAGATGAGGACCGGATTCGGGAATTAAACCGATTAGCACAGCACTTAAAAGCATGATCTGGGGATATTCCCGCACAAACTGTTCCAGATTGAAATATTGAAGCC
>JALXCH010000005.1 GCA_026991005.1 Calditrichia bacterium
AAACAAAATCCCCTGTTGCAGGTATTGCTGGGCGAAATTCTGCGCTCGCTGGAGTTCTTCCGGGGGCCTAAAGATGAATATCCCATTAACCGGGTGTACGTGTCGGGTTCCGGTTTAAAATTGGATGTGGTTTATACTTATTTGAAGCAGCGTCTCCATTACCCGGTGGAAATGGTCGCTCCGTGTTTTACTCCTCAGAACAATTCTTGGGGGGAATACGGAGAGTATGTGAGCGCCGTGGGGCTTAGCCTCTACTCCGGAAAACATATGAATATGATCCCGTCTGAATTTCGAAGCCGGGAATTATTTAAAAATCTGAACATTTTCCTCTCTGTTTTGATTTTTATGGGAGTTTTAGGGGCCGGGTTTACGACGTATCATCTCCGTCAGGAATTGAACAGTCTGGATGAGCGCTATCAGGTATTGCAAAAGAAGTATGAGGAATTAAATCCCACCGAACGGATTTATCAGGAGTTTGTTAAGAAAATCGCCTCTTTGAAGAAGCAAAAAAATCACCTGCTGGCACCGGTGGTTTATGAACCGCGTCTTCTGGAAGTGATGAAAATTTTTAGTAACGAAGTCCCGAAAGAAATTCGGTTAACCTCTCTGGGATTTTTCCGCTACGAAGCTAAAAAAAGTCGCTACCGGAAGAAAGAAGAAAAACCGGAAAACTACGACTATCGAATCAATTTTACCGGAATTATCCAGGGGGATTTTGTGATGGGTGATGTGAGGTTGATTAATTTCCTGAATCGGTTGAATAATCTGAAGTATTTCAAGAAGATAAAAATCATCGAAAAGCGAAAAAATCCTGAAAAGCAAATGTTTGAATTTGAAGTGGAAGCATATCTGTAACGAATAGGGGGCATGGTGAAAGCGCAACGCATTTTTCTGGGATTAGTTGTGTTACTGGTTTTTATTTCCGTAGGATGGTTCATTCTGGTATATCAACCTTTGCAACTGGAGATAAAAAAGAAACATCGCGAATTGGGGCAGTTAAATCGCCAGATTCAGAATGCGCAAAACGCCAATATTAATCTGGACAAAATAGAAAAGGAAGCCGAGCGGGCTGAGCAGGAATTAAACGAAATTCGAAGTAAATTTGTGAATCGGGATGATCTCTCCCGGGTCACCGAAAATCTCCAGAAACTGGCTCAAAAGCATCATGTGGAGATTACCGATTTTTCGCCCGTGCTGGATTCCTATTTCGACGATTCCGAAAACGAAACCATTAAACCGCTTCCCATCGTGTTAACCGTAATTGGTCGCTATCTGGAAATTGGTCGTTTTGTGGAAAATATGAAAAATCTGGATTTCTATTTAACTCCCAGAGAAATCCTGATTGAAAAGATGGATGCCGAGAGCAACGATCTGGAAGCAACGATTACCTGTAACCTCTACACCTGGAAATAGGCGGGGTAAAGTATGGCGAATTTAACCAAAAGTCAAAAACGACTGCTCATTCTGCTGGCGATTGTGCTGGCTTACGCGGTTTTCGACGTCAGCCGAAATTGGGATACTTACATGGGATTTTATAAAGGCAAAAAGGGAACGGTTCACAAAAAGAAAAATTCTGCCACCCGGGATGCTTCTCTCAAAATCCAGAAAGTGGAATATACGAAGGATTGGAACCAGGATCCCTTTTATGTGGCCGTAAAAACAAAACCCCGGAAAAGAGTTGTTCGTCGTCGTACCGTGTCTTTCCATTTAAAAGCCATTAGTTTTGCCGGGGATAATTCAATTGCCATGATAAACAGCCGAATTATGAAGGTGGGGGATGTGATTAACGGATATCGTCTGGTGTCCATTCAGCCCAAGCGGGTTGTTTTGCAAAAAGGTACCGAAAAAAAAGTATTAACGCTGAAATAAAGCGAGGGTTCTGGCATGGTTAAATTGTGGAAAATCATTCTAATCAGTGTGCTTATTGCAGTGGGTTTATCGGCTCAAGAAGCGGAAATAGCGAAAAAATTGGAGAAAAAAATCAGTGCCAATTTTGTGCGCACCTCCATTACCGATGTCCTGCGGCTGCTGGCTTCCCAGAACAATTTGAATATGGTAGTGGGTTCGGGTGTAAAAGGACTGGTGACCATTCAATTAAATAATGTCGCTCTGGAAGATGCGCTTTCCATCATTCTCAAATCCCATGGGTACCATTTTGTGGTGCAGAACGGAATTTTGCTGGTCAAGCCGTTTTCCCAGGCGGTAAATGGTGAACTGGAAAGTCGGGTGTTCCATTTGAAATATCTGGATGGATATCAGGTGATTCCCACCCTAACTCCGTTGCTATCGGAAAAAGGGAAAATTGAACCGTTGGTTTCCGAAAAAATGAAAGATGCGAACGAGAACCGTTCCGATATGTTGCTGGTAACCGATGTGTGGGAAAATTTGCGGGAAATTGAAAAGGTGATTTCCGATCTGGACAAAAAGCCGGAGCAGTTAATTATTGAAGTAAAGTTAGTGGAAACGTTATTGGGTGGTGAGCGCCAGGTGGGATTTAACTGGCCGAAAAAGGTAACGGCTACCATGACGGGCGGTGAAGTGACCGCGCCTATTACCAAAAGCACCAGTGGTGCCCAGCAACAGCGGCGCCTCTCCGGGTGGTACCAGTTCCCGGAAGTGAATCCCAATTTAACCCTGGGTGTGCTTACCGTAGATGAACTGGAAGCAACCCTTTCGCTGCTGGCACAGGATAACAATAGCCGTCTGGTTTCTTCTCCTAAAATTGCCACGATCAATAATCACAAAGCGGTAATCGATGTGGGAACTACAATTCCGGTTCCGCAAGTTTCCCGGGGAGTAGGAGGTGACCTGATCTCTTACCAAGAGAAACAGGTAAGTATGAAGCTGGAAGTGATTCCTCGCATCAACGAAGATAATGTAATTACCCTGACGGTGCATCCTTTGCTGGAAGAAATCATCGGGTACACCGGGCCAGCGGACTATCCTCAACCCATTACCTCTCGTCGGGAAGTAACTACCAATGTAACTGTTCGTGAGGGGGAAAGTATTGCCATTGGAGGGCTGATCAAAGAGAGCAAAAAGAAAATTGTGGATAAAATCTGGTTGTTGGGAGACATCCCTTTGCTGGGATATTTTTTCCGGCATACCACTACTAAAACAGAAAAATCGGATTTACTGATTTTCATTACCCCGAAAATTCTAAAGGATACGGATGTTAAGTAACGGAGCTGCGATGAAATCCGATATTATACGGGACATTCTGGAATTTGCCGTTCATAACAATGCTTCTGATGTGCATTTTAGTAGTAATGCGCAGCCGGTGTTGCGGATTATGGGGGAAATTAAGAAAGTGGATATCGAGCCAATCCCTCACAATGTGTTGTACGAACACCTGATGATGGTGCTGAACGAAGAACAGCGGCGGCGTTTTAATGAACAGCACGAGGTGGATCTGGCTGTTTCCATCGAGGGAATGGCGCGCTTTCGGGTGAATATTTACGAACATGTGGAAGGAATTGCGGGTGCTTTTCGCATCTTTCCGCCCAAAATCCGCTCGCTGGATGAGCTGAATATGCCCACGGTGCTGAAGAAGTTAATTCAATTCAAAAAAGGGATTATTCTGGTGACGGGACCGGCAGGAAGCGGAAAATCGACGACTCTGGCGGCAATGTTGCACGAAATCAATCTCCACCGCCGGGAACACATTATTACCATCGAAGATCCCATTGAATATCTGCACACGCCGGTTCAGAGCCTCATCCACCAGAGGGAAATTGGCATCCATACCCGCAGTTTCGCGTCGGCGTTAATTAATGCGCTGCGGGAAGATCCGGATATCATTCTGGTTGGGGAGATGCGGGATCGGGAGACCATCGAGTATGCTTTGCGAGCAGCCGAAACCGGGCAGTTGGTGCTGAGTACTTTGCACACCAACACTGCTGCCGAGAGTATCGACCGGGTGGTGGATGTCTTTCCGGCCGAGCAGCACCAGCAAATTCGGGTGATTCTGGCAAACACCCTGGTGGGTGTGATTTCGCAACGGTTACTTCCCCGGGCGTTTAAAAACGACCGCATCGCCCTCATGGAAGTGCTGGTGGCGACCCCGGCGGTACGCAACCTGATTCGTGAGGGGAAATCGTATCAAATTCCATCTGCCATCCAGACCGGTGTGGAATTCGGCATGCAAACTTTCGAGAGAGCATTCGAACGCTTGCGGCAAAACAATTTGATTTCGCCCCAATTAAAATTAAGAGATTTTGTATAAGTGAAGGAGGAAATGTGAAAAAGCTGATTGTTTTCTGGGGAATTGGGATGCTGCTCCTGCTCTTTTCCTGTTCGGATACTACTAAAACCAATCCGAATCTGGCGACCCTTCAGGGAACTGTGTATGGTCTGAATACCGATAATAGTTTAATTGTTTTACCCAATGCCCTGGTAAGTGTAGCCAATTACCATGCTCAGGCACACACCGATGCTCAGGGAAAATATGAAATTCAAGTGGAATTACCCACCGATAAAGAGCAGGATTACGTTTCGGTAGAAGCCAGCAAGGCAGGATATACCTCGGCTATCGCTAATGTCACACTGAAAAAAGGGGAAATTACCTACGCACCGGATTTAACTCTGAAGCAAATGCAGAATGATACGACCGGTAACGATACCACCACGGTGGATACCACCCAGCAGTCCGGTCAGGCAGCCCATATCGAAGTTTTCGGAAGCCATTCCCAGCACATTTATGTGCACGGAACAGGATTAACCGAAACGGCACGTATTGATTTTCTGGTGACGGATGCACAGGGAGTGCCGGTGGATAACGACCATAAAGTAAAAGTACACTTTGCAATAACCAGTGGTCCCAACGGCGGAGAATATCTGGATCCGGACACCATGACCACCTATTATGGCCGGGTATTCACCGTTCTGAACAGCGGCATTGTGGCAGGTCCGGTGCAAATCAGCGCCTCCTTTACGATGAATGGACAAACAATCGCCACCACACCCATTCGTATTGCCATTTACGGAGGACTTCCGGATCCCAACCATTTTAGTCTGGCTGCCGAGGTGCTAAACATTGCAGGATTGCGTTTCCATGGGCTGCTGGATCGGATAACCGCATTTGTCGGGGACAAGTATAGTAATCCGGTTGCCCCCGGAACGGTGGTCTATTTTTCCACAGACTACGGTATTGTGGATGGTAGTGCTGTAACCGATGAAATGGGAAGGGCGACCATCCAGTTTATGACCGCAGCTCCCTTCCCTCCCAATCCGCAGGACAGCGCATTTGCACACATTACAGGATGGACATATCGGGATACACTCCTGGAAAATACCATTACCGCCCGTACCCGGGTGTTACTTACGGATGATACGGCACCAATTCTGGTGAATCCATCTTCATTTACGTATGATAATTCCAATACGCCTGTTTATTTTTCTTACGTCGTTCAGGATATCTGGGGAAGACCATTGGTGCCCGATACTAAAATTAAAGTCAGTGCCACGGATGGAAACCTGTACGGTGATACCGATATTGTTTTGGAAGATACCCAGGTTAGTGGTCCCGGTAGCACGGAGTTTTCCTTTTCCTGGGCACCGGGCGATAGTTTGCAGGCACCGCAGGTGTACATCAATATCAAAGTAACCACCCCAACACATGGGAATGGTTATCAATCCGTGAATATCTTAGGTGTCAAACAATAATTCTACCCCTCCCATCAGAAGCCCACCTCCGCTTCCTGAGGCCTCCGATTCATAATCGGGGGCCTCTTAATTTTTGGGTGGAAGATGGATCCGCATAATGGAATTGGTCATGAATTTGGATTCTTCGTTGACATATGAACCTCTCTGATTCTATATTTGGCTCTCGTTTATTGGGAGGTGGATGGGGACCGGTGTCCCCCCCGGCCTTCAAAGCCGCGCGTTCCGGCAAAACTGTCGGAAGGTGGGTTCGACTCCCACGCACCTCCGCTAAGTGCTTTTCTACAAACAAGGGGCGAAATGCCCCTTTATTTTTAATGAAAAGTGATATGGAGTCGGTGAGAGAACGAGACAATTCCTTGTTTAAGTTTTTAAATAGAATTGCAATCCTGCCTGTTTTAAATATTTCAGAGCGTACCCAATCCAACGAATTTTCAGATATTAAAATCTACTCTTTGGTAATAAAAAGTACTGGCGGGGAGAATAAGCTATTCAATGGCCATTTTCAAAGGTACATTGAATACCTGAAATGTGGCTTGCCGGAAAGTGGGTATTGATTCCGATTGGGAAAAGTGAATTCCTTACAGTAAAAAATAAAATACCAATGGCTTTATTAAAATAGGCGAATGTTTTTGTTTATTTGTTTTTAAACCCCAACCTGTCATTCTGAGTCCTGCGTATGCAGGGAGAAGAATCTCATTGTTTTGTTCAAGCAAGAAGAAAAATCTCGTTTACCTACTGTTTAAAATGTCCACAGAAAGCTGCGCTTCCGTTTTAGTACCTCTAATTCTGATTACCGGCGATTCCGGGCGGTTTTCCGGCTTTTTCGTTTACTGCTTTTCCGAGTTTTTTTCTTGCGAGAAGAGGTGGACTTTTTCTTTTTCTTCTTTTTTATTTTTTGCTTACTGGTGGAAGAGGATTTCTCCTGAGCGGCTGTTTTGCTTTTGGATTGGGATACACCCATCATTGCCAGCCCTTTTTGCATGGTTTTTTCGATGCTTTCACGGACGTAAACAATTTCCACCCGCCTGTTTTTGGCACGTCCTTCCGGTGTGCTGTTATCTGCAATGGGGCGATAATGGGCATATCCGGCAGCTACCAGGCGCCGGGGATCGACCCCATGTTTAATAAAAAATCGCACAATTTCTGAGGCGCGGGCAGAAGAGAGCTCCCAGTTGGAAGGATAACGACTGTTATGAATGGGAACATTGTCAGTGTGTCCTTCCACACGCACCATATAAGGAAATTCTTTCACCAGTTCTGTTAATTTTTCCAGAATGGGTTTGGCTTCCCGGGTAAATTGGGCTTCCCCTGGCGGGAAGAGCACGACATCCGAGATGGTAATAACCGCTCCTCTTTCCCCCACCTCTACGGAAACTTTTCCTCCCAGCTTATTTTTAATGATAAACTCTTCAACCTTGGATTGAATTTCCTGCAATTCTTTTTGAACCATTCCTCCCAGTTCATCCACTGCATCAGGCTCCGGTTTGCCATCTTTATTGAGCATTTCCAGTCCTTCCCGGGTACCGGCTTCGGGAACTTGCTGAACACCCAGCGCGGATTGAACGGACTTCATCAACTGTTTAAATTTGCTGACCTCTACGGTGGACATGGAATAGAGGAGAATGAAAAAGGTGAGGAGCAGGCTCATCAGGTCGCTAAACGTGACTATCCAGCCCTCGCCGCCACCCTCTTCCTCATCTACTGAAGTTTGAATCCCGGTTTCTTCCCAATCCATAGTTTACCCTCACGCTGCCTGTTTTGCGGCCTGTCCACCCATTTTTTTCTCAACCTGAGCCTGTAATTGTTTATCCAGAAATACTTTAAGCCGATCTACCAGAATGTTGGGATTTTCCCCCTCCTGAATGGCCAGAAGTCCTTCAATAATGAGCTGCATTTCCAGCGTTTCCGATTCGGAACGCCGTTTGAGCTTATTCGCCATCGGCACAAAAAAGAGGTTGGCCATAATGGCACCGTAAAATGTGGTTAACAAAGCAACGGCCATTTTGGGGCCAATGGTGGAAGGATCGTTCAACGTGGCCAGCATCTGTACCAGCCCGATGAGCGTTCCCACCATTCCAAAAGCCGGAGCGTACTTCCCCATTTCGGTGAAAATTTCGCGCCCCACCTTGTGGCGATTCTGCATGGTGGAAATATGCCCGGTTAAAATTTTAATGACGGTGCTCCGGGGAATACCATCCGAAATCATTCCCAATCCCTGTTGCAATAGAGGGTGTTTGGCTTTTTTAGCTTCCGCCTCCAGAGAAAGTACGCCGTTCTGTTTGGCTAATTTGGCCAGTTTAAACATCTCTTCAATCGTTTTCATGTGGTCTTGCTTGTTCATGAAAAAAACTTTCATGGCAATCTTAAAAACGCTCAGAACCTCCTGTAAGGGGTAGGCAATAAGCGAAGCAGCTAAGGTTCCACCTACTACAATCATCATGGAAGGGACGTTGATAAAAATGGAGAATCCGCTACCCATTAAAATCGCGTAAGCAATGAGGCCGATTCCGGAAAATACTCCGATTATCGTAGCCAGATCCATTGTGTTAGCTCCCTTGTTGATTCAGTATATACACACCACCGCCAATGGGATCGATGTGCTGATGTTTGAGTAATTTGTTTATGATGTCTTCGGTAAATGTCGTTCCTTTGGGTAATAACAGTACATTGGAGACGGTTGTGAGATCTCTGCTCAGCACCATCCCGGGTTTTAATTCGTGGAGCGAGATCTTGCGATCCTTGGGTCGGTTGTTGTCGGCGTAATGCTGCATAACATAAGCGTAAAGATGCGGAAAGAGCGCCGGATCGAAGCGGGTTCCCAGATGCTGTTGAATTTCGGTTAATGTTTCGGCAGCAGTATCGTATTTTTGCACCATGAAGTAGAGGGTGTCGAAATTATCGGCAATGGCTAAGATGCGGGAACCCAGTGGAATTTCTTCCCCGGCCAATCCATCGGGTTGCCCCTCACCGTTTATCCACTCCTTTTGGTGCTGAATGATGCGGGCAATATCTCGGAATCGTTCCACTTCTTCCAGACATGCTGCTCCCAGTTGGGGATACCGATTATACAGGCGATTTTCCTGCTCCGTCCGCTGGAACATATCTTTATGAAGAATCTCTTCCGGGATGGCAATTTTTCCCACTTCGTGAATTTTAGCGGCAATTACAATTTTCTGAACTTCGCCTTTTTTATCCAGCACTTTTTCGCCAATGAAATGGGCCATTTTTGCCACGCGCTCTGCATGATCCTTGCTGCCGGGATCTTTGATTTCAATGATGTTTTGAATGATTTCGATGGTGTCCAGAAAAGTGCGTTTTAATACGGCATTCAATCGACGGAGGTCTTTCGCCTGACGTTCACTTTGCACCATCCATTTTATCAACTCCATATTGGAGCTTTCGTAAAGCTCCTCCTGGCGTTTCAGCTTTGCCCGAAGTTCTTCAATCTCGGTAAGTAATTCCTGTACGGTTGGTTGTGCCACAGTCTGTGTTTCCATCCCTGGTATCCTTTTTCCATATCCCTATAATTTCGCTTTTTATAATCGACGCATCACAGGGAGACTTTACAGGATTTTCCTCCCTCTGCAAGTGGGTAAAAAAATAAAAAACCCCGGCATTTCTGCCGGGGCCTCAGGAATTCCCGCCCAAACTGTGATTAAGCCACTTTAACTTCAATTTCTTTCGGCTTGGCCTCCTCAACCTTCGGCAGGTGAATTTCCAGGATACCGTTCTTGTAAGTAGCGTTAATCTTATCCTGGTTCACCAGAGCCGGGAGCTGGAA
>JALXCH010000006.1 GCA_026991005.1 Calditrichia bacterium
AATCCGGTGACCACCATTCCTTTCTCGGTTCCCCGGACGGAGCATGTGGTTATCGAGATTTTTGATGTTCTGGGATCTCATGTGGAAACTCTGCTGGATAAAACCGTAAGCGCCGGAAATTATGAGGTCCACTGGAATGCGGCGAACCATCCCAGCGGAATTTATTTCTGCAAAATGAAAGCGGGTGATTTCACCGCCATGCGTAAATTGATTTTGATGAAGTAGTATTTGGGAGGAGTTTACTCTAAACTCATCAAAACCCCGGCCGTACTCAGGTCGGGGTTCTTGATTTATATTTGTTTTCCCCTCCGGTTATTAAGCGCTTATCCCATTTCAGGGAAATACCGAAAAATAACTCCTTTGCCTGAATATTTGGCCAGAGCTAGACGGATAATAATTAATCCCTTTAATTCTCAGGCTTCCCATGGACTCTGCCAGCGCACGAGGTGAGTGGAGAGGTAACAAATCCATTAGTATTAGTATTATTCCCTCTTTGCAGGGAGTAGTTCTTCTACCCGAACCTGAAAAATTTCCCGTTGCTCGTTTGTGATTTTCAAGTGGTCTCCATCGAAACAGACCCCTTCGCACTGTTTAGCAATAATGGGGAGGACAAATGCTTTGCCCGCTAAAAAATTATCGCTGGTTTCCGGCTTATGAAATAACCACACCCCGGTGTAAGTCAGCACAGCCAATTTCGTTCCGTCCGGCGAGGCATCGGCAGCGGTCACCATCCCTTTTACATCGTATTCTCCCAAAAAAGTCGCGGTATTGATAACAAACGGCCGGATAGCGTCCAGCCGGTAGAGTTTGGTGTGGGTATCGCTGCGGTGTTTGGTAAGCACATACAACTTCCCTGCATTCCAGAACAGGGCTTCGCAATCGAAATTTTTTTTCTCCGGAGGAAATTGCTTCTGGTCGGGAAAACGAAAGAATATCTTCCGTAATACACTGCTACGATCCACCGCAGTGGGGTCTGGCTCCGCGATGACGTAAATTGTCAGGTCACGCCGTCGATTGTCGTTGTTCCCGGTATCGGCGATGTAAAGCAATCCTGCATCATCCACGGCAATATCTTCCCAATCTACATTCACAGCATCGGGAATCAGAATGCCCTCGTAACGGCGGCTGGCCCAGCGTGGTTTGATAATCCGCCCCAGGCTATCGATGGCAAAAATCCGTGCTTTGTCTCCGGAATCGTTTAGCGTCCAGTACACGTTTTTCTGGGTGCGACTCTTGACGATAGCGGAACCTTCCAGGATGGGCTGGAAGGTGATTTTGGCGACAGGGGTCAGTACATGGGGTGTTTCTTCGGGAAGAGGAAATACCACATTTTCCAGCTTAAACTGAGCGAAAAGTAGAGCGGGAAGAAACCACAGCAGTAAGCCCAGGGAAACTGATATTCTTTTCATATTCACCTCACATTTTTTAGAGATACTGTTCAAATACCGTTCAATTATACGGAGAAGAACAGGAAAATCACACTAAAATTTTGGAAGATGTTTGGAACGTCCAATTTCCCGTTTTATTTTCACTAACTAAATGATGGAGAAATTGGACGGAAAGGAGTTGCCATGAGTTTACCGCATGTTCCCAGAGAAAAGCGCCAGGGATTGCTCATTGTGTACACCGGAAATGGCAAAGGGAAAACCACGGCTGCCCTGGGGTTGGCCTTACGCGCCGTAGGGTACAACTGGCGCATTTTGATGGTGCAATTTATTAAAGGCGATTGGAAATATGGTGAGCTGGAAAGTTACAAACGTCTAGCACCCAATTTGGAGTTGAAACGGATGGGCAAGGGGTTTGTGCGTATTTTGAACGACAACAAACCGTTCGAGGATCATGTTCAGGCTGCAAAAGCTGCGCTGGAATTTGTGAGGGAGAATCTGGAAAGCGATTATGATATCATCATTCTGGATGAAATAAATGTTGCCATTTACGAAGGGCTTGTATCCACTGAAGAAGTGTTGGAGGTAGCACAAAGCCGGCCAAAACATCTGCACCTGGTGCTTACTGGTCGTTACGCCCCGCAGGAGATTATTGAGGCTGCCGATCTGGTAACCGAGATGCGTGAGATAAAACATCCTTTTCAGCAGGGCATACTGGCACAGCCCGGGGTGGATTATTAGAACATTCAACAGAACTGGAAATATTAGATGGGCAGAATAAATTTAATTTTACTGGAAATATCTTAGAAATTAAGGGAAAATTGAAGATTAGAATAATTTCTAACAGATATTCTAATCGGAAGTCTTTTAAAAATAATATTTGCTCCTAAAAAAATTTGAATTATATTTGAACAAAATTTTGAAGGAAGGTTAGGCATGGATAAACGCTTCACCCAAAACGGCAAATTCTGGTGGTGGTGGTCAGGTTGCTGGCAGTGGGTGAAGTATATTCCATAGAAAATAAACATATTCTTTAAATGGACGCCCGCTGCCCGAAAACGGACAGCGGGTTTTTTATTTTCACTAAAACTTAAGGAGGCTCGAGTCATGTTACGGAAGATTCATTTGAAAGAAACGGAAATGCCCACCCACTATTACAACATCGCTGCGGATTTGCCATTTTCTCTGGATCCGCCACTTCACCCGGCCACAAAACAACCGCTCTCCCCGGAGGATATGGCAGCTATTTTTCCGATGACCCTTATTGAGCAGGAGATGAGCACCGAACGCGAAATCCCCATTCCCGATCCCGTGCGCGAGGCGTATGCTATTTATCGGCCTACCCCTCTTATTCGCGCTACTGCACTGGAAAAAATGTTGAATACCCCTGCCCGAATTTATTATAAGTACGAAGGCGCTTCCCCCACGGGGAGCCACAAGCCCAATACCG
>JALXCH010000007.1 GCA_026991005.1 Calditrichia bacterium
TGGGTGGTGGTGTCTTCAGACCCAGCGAGAGGAAGGGAATGATGGTCATATCCGATGAAGAAGCGCTCACGTTGTGCACCTGAATAGCAAGCACGTTTTCGCCTGCTTGTAGTAAACTGGCAACGCTATCGATAGAGAAAGCCTGGGGTAACCCGCCCTGGTACATCTGTGCTTCATGGCTGGAGTTTGCCAGCTCGTTGTACAGGGGCGGTACGCCTGGAATTCCAATATTGGCACGGGCAATTTCCACCCCATTCAGGTAAGCTACAAATGCATCATCGTAATCCACATGCAACTGTGCCAGAACCACGTTGGCAGGGTCGCTTACAGTGAATTTTCTGCGGATAAAAAGCGAAATGGTCTGGGGTACAATAGTGGAATCGTCTCCATCGCCGTAACCCAGCCCGCTGGGACCGGCAGGCCAGGCTGAATCATCAAAGTTCAGTTGCATCCAATCGGCAGGTGGCTGACTGGTTCCCACAAAATATTTCCAGACATCGCCGCGATTAATTACCGTTTCCCAGTGGTTCGCCCAGAGGCGCCTGTTCTTCCCGGAAGCAAATACCAGTAAAAACTGCTGGGGTTGCAAAATCACCTCCGGGAAGATCCATTTCAAAAGATTGGTGCTATCGTCGCTTAAAGCATAGCCGGTGAGGTTTAAGGGACTGGAAGTGGGATTAAAAATTTCGATCCAATCCGGATAGTCGCCGTCAATATCGGCAATGGTAGTGGCATTAGAAGCCATGATTTCGTTCAGCACCGGCTGCTGGGCAGAGGCGATGGAAACGAAAAGACTCAAAATCAAGCATGTGACAATGTATGAATTCATCCGAGGTTTTACCACCCGGTTGTTCTCCCTCTTCCTTCTTTTCCAATAAACTGCCACCAAATTGAACATGCTATTCATTTACCAGGCGAAAGCTTTTTTCCAGTCCGCCAACGGTTATGCGAAATTCACCCGCCTCCACGGTTGGTCGGTTATCAATTCCAATAAATTCCATATCTTTCGTATTCAGGTAAAAAGTCACGGTTTTCGTTTCCCCCGGTTTAAGTTCAATCTTGCGGAATCGTTTAAGCTGACGAACCGGCGGGGTCACAGAGCGAACCAGATCACTCAAGTAAAGCTGCACCACTTCCCTGCCCTTTCTCCCACCCGTGTTTTTCACCGACACCTGCACAGTGAGCGTTTCTCCCGGTTTAATCGTTTCTTTATCCAGTTTTAGGTCGCGGTATTCAAATTGGGTGTAGCTCAAACCAAATCCGAATGGGAATTCGGGATCGTACCGGTTTGGCGGAGTAATCTCACTGTTTTTATAATCGTACCATTTCAAATCGTTGGGAAATTTAGGATAAGTAAAAGGCAGTTTTCCGGAGGGGTTCACTTCCCCGAACAACACATCGGCAATGGCGGGGCCGCCTTCCAGTCCCGGTAAGTACGCCATCACCACCGCATCCACGGCATCGATAATGGGATGAATAATCCGCGGTCGTCCCTCGGCGAGAACCAGAATTACCGGAACATTCGCCTGGCTCACCGCCCGTGCCAGTTGGTACTGGACTTCGGGCAGGTAGAGGTCGGAGATGTTGCCAGGCGTTTCGCAATAAGCATGCTCGCCCAGGCACAGGATCACAGCATCCACCTGCCGGGCTGCTTTCCCTGCCGCCTCAATATCGATGGCTTTATCGTAATCCGTACCGGGGAGATAGGTAACCTGTGCCTTTCCGATTTTTTGCTGTACTGCTTCCAGAATAGTCATCTTTTCTGCCGGATAATAACTCTCGTCATTTCCCTGCCAGGTGAAGCTCCAGCCGCCATTCAACCGTGCCAGGGAATTGGCGGTGGGTCCGGTAACCAGCACCCGTAAATTTTTCCTGAGAGGTAAAACGTTGTTCTTATTTTTAAGCAGGGTGATGGATTCCTGTGCCGCCTGCAGCGCCACCCGGCGGGAATCCTCCGTGGCAAATCTTTTGCTCAACTCCGCCACCGGATAGGGATTCTCAAACAATCCCAGCTCAAACTTCAGGCGCAGGATGCGGCGCACAGATTGATCGATGCGAGATTCAGGAATTACACCTTCCTGCACCAGTTCCAGCAAATCGCTGGTAAAACTGAAATCAAACGGCACCATGCTCATGTCAATCCCGGCTTGCACTGCCAGTTTCACGGCTTCCTTGCGGGAAGTAGCCACCTTTTCCCGCTGGTACAGATTGATGATGTCGTACCAGTCCGTAACCACCATTCCCCGAAAACCCAATTCCTTCCGCAACACATCGGTGAGCAGGTATTTGCTGGCATGCACGGGAACTCCGTTAATTTCGGAAGAATTGATCATCACGGTATGGACGCCTGCTTTTACCGCGGCGCGAAACGGAGGGAGAAAGATTTCCCGCAACATCCGTTCCGGAATCCAGGCCGGTGTACGATCCTGCCCGGTGAGGGGAAAGCTGTATCCCAGATAATGTTTCATGCAGGCCGCCACTCGGTTCGAGCGGGAAATGTCGTTGTCCTCGCCTTCCAGCCCCTTAATGTATGCCCGTCCCAGCACACTCACCAGGTACGGATCTTCGCCGTAGGTTTCGAAAAAGCGCGGCCAGATGGGCTGGCGTCCCACTCCCAGGACGGGATTGAAATTCCAGGGAATTCCCGAGGCGCGTACTTCCAGAGCCGTGATTTCGCCCTCTTTACGAACCAGTTCGGGATTCCAGGTGGCAGCCATGCCAATGCTCTGGGGGAAAAGGGTGGCACCCCGGGTGTAGTTGGCTCCGTGAATGGCATCGATGCCGTAAATTACCGGAATGCCCAGGCGGGTCTCTCGAGTGGCTACATCCTGAAT
>JALXCH010000008.1 GCA_026991005.1 Calditrichia bacterium
AATAAAATATTTTATAAAAAAGGGCTTACTTCCGTAAGCCCTTTTTTGGTGGTGGCACCTCCCCGAATCGAACGGGGGACACACGGATTTTCAGTCCGTTGCTCTACCGACTGAGCTAAGGTGCCGCCATATTTTGCGCGCAAAATTTAACACCCCACACCCATTAAATCAACTGTTTTTTCAATCCAATTCCAACCTTTTCAGGAAAGAATTTAAGCCGAACTTCCCGGCGTTAACCGGAGGAATAACACCACCATTCCCAAATGCAGGGTAACTCCTTTAATAAAGTCGTTGTCCTTTTCACATCGGTTTCTGCGAGGTGGTTGAGTAATTTCACCTCAGACAAAACCAAATTCAGGAAAATTACTTACAGTTCGTTGCCTCATTCTAAACAATTTTTACCTGACGTCTATATTTTTCAAATTAACAAATCCGGGATACTGTTGACACAATGTTCTTCATGAAATGCAGAAGAAACAAACGGATTTTCTATTCATTGAATTTTTTAGGTTTTTTTTCTATATTTTTCATAAATCTGGAGGAGGTAAAATGGATCGGCGTGAATTCATCAAAAAAAGTCTGCTCATCGGCGCCGGTTTTTCATTTCTGCCTCCTGCATCCCTTCGCAGTGTAAATGCCATCCCTCAATCTCGGGTCGTCCAAATTACTCATGGGCAGGTTCGGCAGGGTCGTCATTTCTCCACCGACAAAATTGCCCGGATGCTGGACAACGCTCTGGCCGCACTTTACCGCACCGAACATCCCCACGAAATCTGGAAACAGCTTTTCTCTTATAAAGATGTGGTGGGAATCAAAGTCAACTGCCTATCCGGCAAACACGGTTCCAGCCACCGGGAACTGGTGGAAGTGATTGTGGAACGTTTGCAGCAGGCTGGTGTGGAGCCGGGAAACATTATCATCTGGGACCGATTAAATGCTGATCTGGAAAGCGCCGGATTTAAAATTAACTGGAAAGACCGCCGCAAACCACTCTGCTTTGGGAACGATGTGGCCGGCTATGACGACAAATTGTATCTAAACGGAAGCGTAGGCAGTTTAATTACCCGTACGGTAACCCGCTTAACCACAGCCATTATTAACGTGCCGGTGCTAAAAGATCATGGCATTGTGGGAGTTACTCTTTCCATGAAAAATTTCTTTGGCGCTATCCACAATCCCAACAAATACCATCTGAATGCCGGGGATCCCTATGTTGCCGACCTGTACGAAATGGAAATTATCCGGCGCAAGGTGCGTTTAATTGTATGCGATGCGCTCGTTGGGCAGTACGAAGGTGGACCGCCATTTAAACCGCAATGGAGCTGGCCGATGAACGGATTGCTTCTGGCGGTGGATGGGGTAGCACTGGATCGGGTGGGCTGGGAGATTATTGAACAGAAGCGCCGGGAACACAACTTCCCATCTCTAAAGGAAGCGGGTCGCGAACCGGTGTATATACTCACAGCAGGTAAAAAAGGAATTGGCGAAAGCAATTTAGAGCAAATCGATTGGGTAAAGATTGCCCTATGAGAACCGGGAACAAACAGGGAATGAATCGGCGAGAATTTTTAACCATGTGCAGTGTGGCAGGTGGTGGATTACTGATGGAGAACCTGATTCCGCACCTCCCTGCCGCACAGGTGTACGCTAGCGATGCCGAGCACATCCACGAAGCGCGCTGGTACAAAAAGCTCTCCCATAAAAAAGTACAGTGTAAATTGTGCCCTAAAGAGTGCACGGTGGACGACCGGGAGCGCGGCTACTGCGGCGTCCGGGAAAATTGGGGAGGGACTTACTACACCCTGGTTTACGGACGTCCCTGCACCTATCATGTCGATCCCATCGAAAAAAAGCCGCTTTTTCATTTTCTACCGGGTACCACGGCATTTTCCATCGCCACGGTTGGTTGCAATGTGGATTGCAAATTCTGCCAGAACTGGCAGATTTCGCAAATCCGACCCGAACAGGCTACCAATTTCGATCTGCCGCCGGAAGATGTGGTGCGCATGGCGCGTAAATCCGGCACAAAATCCATTGCCTACACCTACACCGAGCCAGTGATTTTCTCGGAATATGTTTACGACACAGCCGCAGAAGGAAACCGCTGGAAGTTAAAAAGCGTGATGATCACCAACGGGTACATTCAGGAACAACCCATGCGCGATCTGGCCGAGGTGCTTTCGGCCGTTAAAATAGATCTCAAAGCATTCAGCGAAAAATATTACCGGGAGGTGGTGGATGGTGAGTTAAAACCGGTGCTGGATACGCTGGTGCTTCTGCGCAAGCTAAACATGTGGACGGAAATTGTTTACCTGGTGGTTCCCACCCTGAACGACAGCGATAAAGAATTTACCGAACTGGCGCGCTGGATTCGGAACAATCTGGGAAGGGATGTTCCGGTTCATTTTACCCGTTTCTACCCTCAGTACAAATTACAGAATTTACCCCCCACGCCGCAGAAAACCCTGGAGCGTGCGCGAGAAATTGCTCTGGCCGAAGGATTGCATTTCGTGTATATTGGTAACATACCCGGGCACGAAGGCGAAAATACCTATTGCCCTCAATGCGGAAAACGGCTGATACGGCGGGTGGGATTTTTTGTGGAAGAAAATGTGCTGAAAAAGGGGCACTGTCCTTACTGCGGAGCGGAAATACCCGGTATCTGGAAATAAACTAAAAAGAGGACGAATCTGTTTTTCAATAAAAGAAACAGGTCAACATAGGAGGAGTAACAAAACCGTGAAACGGCTTAAAATGAAGGAGGCTTTGGTTATGATTTCCCTGTTATTCTCCATTTTATATTCTCAAACATCTGATGCGGTACGGGAACCGGCAGTAGCGGGGATGTTTTATCCGGCCGAACCGGACACCCTGCGGGCAATGATTCAGGAATACCTCTCTCAGGCCCGACAGGAAATTCAGGGGGAAATTGGCGGACTGGTATCACCCCATGCGGGTTATATCTATTCCGGTCCGGTTGCGGCCTGGTCTTACAAACAAATCCAGGGGCGAACTTATGATGTAGTAGTCGTAGTGGCGCCTTCCCATTTTGAATATTTCCGGGGCGCTTCGGTCTTCCCCGGTGCTTATTACGAAACTCCTCTGGGACGCATTCCTGTAGATCAGGATTTAGCCAAAGAACTGGCCGAACAATCACCCAACATTCAACTTTCCATGAGTGGACACAGCATCTCTTTTACCGGACGCGGTGAACACTCGCTGGAAGTTCAATTACCTTTTCTTCAGATGGTGCTACCGGAATTCAAGTTATTACCCATCGTTATTGCCGATCAGTCCTGGGACAATGTGAAGCAACTCTCTCTGGCGCTGGCTCAGGTATTAAAGGGGAAAAAAGCATTGATTGTGGCTTCTTCGGATTTATCCCATTACCATTCTTACCAAACCGCCTATGCGCTGGATGAAAAAATTCAAGAATTATTTAATGAATTCGATTACCAGGGTATCGTTAATGGCTGCGAGCAGCACGAAATAGAAGCCTGTGGATATGGCCCAATTGCCACAATGATGTACACCTGTCAGTTATTGGGCTACAACAAAAGTAAAGTTCTGAAATACGCTACATCCGGTGATGTTCCGGTAGGCGAGAAATCGCAGGTGGTGGGATATATGAGTGGAGTGGTATATCGCTAAGCACAGATGGAGCTGTTTAACGCTATATGGAACAGAAACAGATTGGCCATTTTGAAATCATTCGGGAATTAGGGCGAGGTGGCAAAGGAGTTGTTTATCTGGCACGGGATACGCGGCTGGATCGTCTGGTAGCGCTAAAATTTCTGAAAACCGAAGGGGTCGATCGCCAGAAAATCCTGCACGAAGCCCAATTAGCCAGCCGAATTCGGCATCCCGGGGTGGTAACGATTTACGATGTGGTGGACAGCCCGGAAGGGATGTTCATTGTAATGGAATATGTGGAGGGGGAATCGCTGGAATCGTTTCTGAGGACCCATCGAATCGACACTGCTTTTGCGCTGCGTTTGTCTCAGGAGCTTACCCGGATACTCGCCGCCGCTCATCGTAAAGGTTTGGTGCATGGGGACCTCAAACCGGCTAATATTATTCTTACACCCGAGGGTAACATCAAACTACTGGACTTCGGGTTAGCCAGCTTAATCTCCGGATCTTCCAATACCTCGGGTACTTCGGGAACCTTTCCTTATATTGCCCCGGAGCAAATTTTAGGTTCTCCCCCCACCGAGCAAACCGATATTTATGCCCTGGGAATGATTCTGTACCGCCTGTTCACCGGGAAAGACCTGTTTCGCAAAAACAATCCAGCTGCCGTTATTTATGCTATTATGAACGAAACTCCAGATCCCCCTTCCCAACTCAACAAAAAAATTCCTCCCGAACTGGATGAAATCATTCTGCGATGTTTACATAAAGATGCTCAAAAACGTTACACTTCGGCCAACGTCCTGCTGGAAAATTTAAACAGCGTCATTCTTTCGGAGAGTGCTGAATATTTTCCCTATCGTCGGTTATATGTGGGATTGGCCGCAGCTCTTCTCATCCTTCTCGTGGCACTTTTTCTTTTTATTCGCTACGAAATGAAAAGCGCTCCCCAACCCATTACCAACCTTTCTTCCGTTGAACTGGAAGAACCGACCGAACTAATCATTCATTCCACCCTCCCGGAAAAAACCGCCGCCGATGCTCGCATTCGCATGTTCGGGTTGGTGGAATTATTGAAATTCCAATTACAAAAAATACGCAATCTGGCGGTTCAAGAAGCGACACTTGCACCCAAAGTTTCTTCTTCCGGCATCACTCAACAATTTCATCTGCTCATTTCAATCCAGGAACACAATCTCCATCATTCCATTTCCTTTTCGTTGAATAATCCTCAAATGGAAGAAATAATTTCCGCACAGTACCCCTTCCAGCAATTTGATGATCTCATCTGGATTTCCAGCAAAATCATCGAAAAGATTATCTCTTCCCTCTCGGATAAACATATCATTTTAAATTACGAATCGAAAAACCTGAAAGAACTCATTACCATTTACAAACATCTGGCTTACGGAAATTTCTATTATCGGGAGAAAAAATACGAACTGGCTCTGGCTCAATTCGACCAGGCATTGAAACTGGATCCGTTCCTCTCCACAGCTCATTTTTACAAAGGTACCATTTATTCCGAATTAAAAGATTATTCCAAAGCAATTTATGAATTTAACCAGGCACTCCCCGAAGCAGTGAATAAAAAGCTGGTGGATTGGGAAGTCGAATTTCCGGGGTTAGAGAAGCGTAAGGTTCGGTTAAAAAAAGCGGATCCTCTCGATCCCTCCTCCGAGGGAAATGATCTGCTCTGGTTCTACTCTCCAGTGGAACATCGCATTTATCTGATTCATCCTAACACCCAAGAAATCCATCCGGTTGATCTATCCGGGAAGCTGAGCACCTTTGTCCCCACCCATCTATATCTGTTCCGCCATTACTACATTGTTATCGCAAAAACATTAACGACCCATCAGGGACATCCTTATTCCATAAGCCTGCTCGATGCCAGAACATCTCAGTTGCTCTCGATGATAACCCTTCCGGGACATCCCCAGTCTTTACCTCCAAATATCTTCTTTTATCTGGATAAATTACATCAGCAAATTTACCACATAACGGCGAACGGGGAATTACGTCTCGCCACCATGCCTTTACCACAGCCCAGAAATTGTATGCATTTTCCTTCTTCACGTCCGGGTTATTATTTGTGTCTGGGAGATACCAACCTGTTTACCATCGATATCTCTAAAAAAATTACCGAAAATGTGCTGAGTCTGAGAAAATACGAAAAACTGTTACGAGGTTACAAAACTGTTTTAGGGGACATTTTAATTTATCATCCCCAGGGAACTTCCACGTTACTCCTGTACAACTTTGTAACAAAAGAGGTTGTGGAAGAATTGCCTCTCATCGATAACCAGAAAAATTTTCAGTTTGTCAATCGACGCCCATTTTTCATCTCCTGGCGCGACAACGAACTTTACGTGATACAACAGGATAGCTTCCTTCACCTCTATAAAATCCACCACGAACGCCAGGTAAACGAATTCGGTAGGATTGCTCTCCCTCCCAGAGCAACTATGCTGAATCGGGTCTCCTTTTCGTTTGCTTCGGGATTTAGCATTGTATTCCGGGATATTCTTAACAACGAATTTCTAATCTTCAACAAACAATCCCATCAAATTACTCGCCTTCCGTTTAAAGAGGATAATATTCGCTATGCATTTTCTTTAAATAACCTCATCTTCGTCCAATGGAATAACATGCTCATTGTGCAGGATATTCGCAATGGTAAAACACTAACCCGGCTGCAGGGGAACTTCTTCCCCATCCACACACTTACCGATAAAAAAGATGTGCTTTTCTATGAAAAAAATGAAGGACGCCTGGCTCTATTTAGCAATTCGCGAAGACGCTTTCAGGGATTTCTTCAACTGGAATCGGGGGCTGATTTTCTTGTTGTGCACAACCATCTTTTTTACCTGACTCAAAATCAATTAAAGAGCTTGAACCTGGAGCTCCTCCCGGAACGCGACATTCAGAGACTGACGAATATTTATTATCAAATTGCGAAAAATGCCTACCTGGCTGGCAATTATTCCCTGGCTTCAATCGAATCCCGGAAAATCCTCCAGGAGCTAAATCCCGGGCATCTTCCCGCCCACATTATCCAATTCAATTTGTCCCTTCAGGAAAACAACGAAAATCAATTTGCTCGCTTATTACCGCGGGTTTATAGTTTACTGCCAGACAATGACGGGCGGAAACATCAAATTTACTCTGCTCTGTGGCAGAGCGGTTTGTATTTATGGAAGCAGAACGTGCCTTCCGGACAGGGTAAACGACTGTTTCAACAGATGGGAGAACATTTACTTTTTGCCAACATTAAACCCACCAGCACCGGAGAATTATGGGATATTCACTCGGAAACCGGACGCATCGCGTGGCGGTATCCCTACCGGTACCGATTCTTCGGTACGTTATTTACACCCGGTACTTTCCTGTATGCCGAAGCAACATCCCCCCAGCATCCTCGCAATTATTATGTGCTAAATTTACGCACCCGTACGGTGCAGGACAGCATTGTCGGGACAATTTTTCACACTTTGATCCCGATGTTTTATCCTGTGGATTCACATCGGGCTATCGCTTTTTACCAGCGTACTCCTAAAAATCCCGCAGATATTCTTCTGTTGGATGTGAAAGAAAAAAGTATGCATTCTCTTTTTCAAACAGGTCATCTTGTTTCACAACCTTATTGTACCCGAAAGAAGATATTATTCTTTTCCGGTGACACATTATTCACATTAGCAATAGATGGGGGAGCTATTCAGAAACAGGTAACGCCTCAACCTCTTCCCAATCCCGTGAAACAAATCCTTTTTAACGATGGGGGAGCGCAAACCGTATTCGAATTAACCAACGGAAACACGTATTTCTGGGATAGAGAAGCAGGAACATTCCGATTTGTGGCAAAACTGCAGTGTACCATTTCGCCCGGTGGATTTATTGATCGTTCCCGGGAAGCCCATTTTTTAAGAAAGGGAACGCTGGAACATTATTCCCTCCCTTACCTGGGTGAGGCACGCCGTGCCTTTTTGCAGCACGATACTCTCTTTGTTCTGGAAGCGAACCGCATAGTGCTTTATCGGGGAGAGCATCTGGTACACCAGGTTCCTTTAATCTGGTCCGGTCTCGATTTTCAGATACGTAATGGAAAGGCCTATGTTCTCAATGCCGATGGTCGTATATTTGCGGTGCGCTTAAATTGGTTATTTCGCAATGTAAAAAAGCACTTGATTTTATCGCTGAACTAATCTAAATTTGCTGCGCTTTTTGGGGTCGTAGTTCAGTTGGTCAGAACGCCGGCCTGTCACGCCGGAGGTCGCGAGTTCGAGTCTCGTCGGCCCCGCCAGGAAAGGAGAGCTCACAACAAGCTCTCCTTTTTTTATTGGATGAAAATTTTTGTACCGCTCTCTATCCAAGATTAATGACCAAAAGCATTTTTCCAGGATGCATCTCATAACATAAATTATGATTTAAAGATAAAATTTGGACTTTTACCTATCTTAACCTGTGAAAATACGATTTCAAACTTAACGAGAATAATAAATCGATAAATCAATAACTTTGCTTACGAGAAATGGGAGGAAATCATGAACAAAAATATAAATCTTTTGTTTTTTATGAAACATCTAACTATATTTGTAGTCAAATAACTACAATTACTAAACAGCAGGAGGGATTATGAACATCCCTCCAGAAAAAAAAGAAGAAATTGAAAATTTCCTTGAAGACTTTCGGTCTTGCTCCAGACCAAGAGTAGAAATTGCAGATTATGATAAAAATGATATCTTTTTTGCAAATAGTGGTATTACTATGGAAGAAGTGCAAGAAATCTTACTCGAAAAATTATCCTGGAAACATTATAAAAAAGGTCCTGAACCCGAAAAGAATCCAAATTTTCCGCAAGGTATTGTTTATCATTTTGTTTATCCATGGGAAAATATTGAGATATATATAAAATTAAAAGTATTCTATAACAAATTAGGACAGATGTCTGCTATTTGTATTTCTTTTCACGATTAAAATTATAAAAAAAGAAAACCCAGGAAATCGAAAAATGAAAAAAGTTCAATTTTGCCCCAATTGTGGAAGTGAAAATTCAATAACCATTATTGATAAGGAAAAAACTATTGAAATCAAAGGAATTCCAGTCACCGTTAATTACAAGGTAAAACATTGTTCAAATTGTGGGATTGACTTCAAAAGTTTAGATGAAACATTTGATTTGATCAATCAGGCTCGGCAACAATATCGAATCATGTTTAATATTCCCTCGCCGGAGAAAATCCGGGAATTTATGGACAAATACCATTTCTCTTTAAGAGATATGGAAAAATTAACAGGTATCGCGTTTAAAACCATCGATCGGTATTTAAAAGGTGCAATTCCGGATCCTTCAAATGTCAAATTCTTTAAACTTTTATTCAACAATCCAGAAACCGTTTTATTTTTAATGGAAAATGATCCTCATTTTAAAGCACCAAAATTTAATGTTACCAGAAAATTATTAGAAAAGGAAATCAGTAAAAAACATCAGTTATATTATCACTCTTAATTCTTCTACCATTTGAAATTTTTATAAAATAAATATGAACAATCAAAAAATCACTAGTCAACGTGTCTCGATAGGCCATAATAATTCGCGTATGCCGGTCTAAGCTCATTCAAAATTTTGTACTTATCTACAATCAGATAACAATCGAGCAGAGTTAGACACTTTGTTAATTGCATTAAACATTAACTCCGCCCATTTTACGTAATATGTTTTTTATAATTTAAAAAAATACTTGCAATTAGGAGAAATATTTTTTAACATTCCTATTACGTAAATACGGGAGATGAT
>JALXCH010000009.1 GCA_026991005.1 Calditrichia bacterium
CACAGGCTTGTTCCACCTGAACCAATTCCTCTAAAATATCACCCATATCTGCTCCCCCTTATTTATTCTTAAACTGAACCACACTCCAAATTACAAAATGATTGGGAAAATTCAAAACGAAATGGGGCTAAAGAATGTTCGAGAGCAATTTAACTAATTGCATAATATCGAACGGTTTCACCAGATATCCCTGAATACCCATTGCTTCCAGTTCATTTTTCTTGCTCTCTTCCTCAAAACCGGTAGTTACTACAATGGGAATATCCTTCGACACTTTACGAAATTCCCGGCAAAGGTAGATTCCAGACATATCCGGTAAAGAGAGGTCCATGATCACTGCGCGAATATCAAATAAATTTCGCGAAAATTCTTCCAGTGCTGCCTCCCCTGTGATTGCTGTCAAAACCTGGAAACCATTCATTGTTAATATCTTTTTAATCAACCACAGCAGATCGAAATCATCCTCAATAACCAGAATGTACTTGTTGCTTATCATATTGTTTTTTATTTATATAGAACTTGAGCAGTAAGAAGATACTTTTAATCTATTCAAAATCGGCGGTTCGTCTCCAATTTACGCAAATCACAGAATTTGCTATAAAAAAAATTTTAAATGTAATTTCTATCAATTTCCAAAATAATCTGACGACTATTTTAATTACCAGAACATAAATAAAGGAGGTAATCATGCATCTCCATCATATACGAAAGGAATACGAAAAGAATTACAACGAAATGCTGAAAGTGATTGCCCAGATGGGCGGTGATGACAAAATCAAATTTCATCGCAAACATCGCACTCCGCTTTATCAGAAGTTACAGCAACTGCAAAAACGTGAACATTATCTGGATCAGCTGGAAAATAAAATCCGTTCCGGCGCAAACTAAAGTCCCTTAATAAATTCACTTACTTTATTTTCAATGGCTTGATACAATTTTTCGATATCTTTTTTCATATCCTCTTCCGGAACATTTTTTAGCGTGGGATCCTCAAAATCCCATTCAATTGAGGTATATTCATAGGGGATATCGGGCAATTGTTCTTTTAATCCCGCATGCATAAACACCAGGATATCAAACTGCTGGCGTTCCACCACTTCGTACGCTTTGGAAAATAGAAATGTGGTATTGTGTCCTTTCTCATCCAGCACCTCTTTTACCAGATAGTGAATCCGATCCGGTTTCACTCCGAAACTCTGGATATCCATCCTGTCTTGAGTGAGCTTCTGAGCGCAGGCCTGGGCTATTTGACTACGGCAAACATTTCGTTCGGACACAAAGGCAATTCTCTTTTTTTCGGCCATCTCTTCTCCTTCTTCAATTGACCACCTCGCACAATATATAAAAATTGAGCCTATTTAAATCAAGCTAAAAAAGAATTTAAGCACAAAAACTCTCTCATGTACAGAGGATTATTATTGGGTAGCGCCACCTGCCCGGAGGGTTCTCCTCTTTTACTTCTATTTTGGCTAGCGCCCCAAAATTCTGGGGCTATTTCTATACCCCGAACTTCCCATTGGGATTCTGCCCATTACAAACTCCCGGAACGGGTCTGCCCAGGGGGCTCCCGGAACGGCTCTGCCCAGGGGGCTCTGTGAGGGACTGTGAGTGACTGCGTTTGACTGCAAATAACCAGCCGCGTAAAGAATGCTGTGAAAAAGGTTGGTGTTATTCAATAAAAATTCTTCGCCCCGCCTGCGAGGGGATTTAGAATGACCCAGGGTAGCTCAACGGGTATTCACTCGTTTCGGTTCACGGTAATAATGAAAATTCCTGTTCCGGGTGGAACAGGAATTTTCTCGGTGAATTAGTCTACTCGCTTACCCTGGATAAATTCCTCGGCAATTTTCACATCTTCCTCGCTACCGATAATCAGAGGAGTGCGCTGATGAATATCCGTGGGTTGAATATCCAGAATACGCTGGAATCCATCCGATGCGCGCCCCCCGGCATTTTCTACAATAAATGCCATGGGATTGGCTTCGTACAGCAGGCGGAGTTTCCCCTGCCGACGGCTGGGGGATTTGTTGTCTCCCGGATAGAGGAAAATTCCTCCATACAGCAAATTCCGATGGAAATCCGCTACCAGAGAACCAATGTATCGGGAGTTCATGGGACGCCCATCCTCAGGTACCACCTTTTTAGCCCATCGAATGTAATTTTTCACTCCTTCGTCCCAGTAATCGAAATAGCTCTCGTTAACGCTGTAAATTTTCCCTTTTTTGGGGATTTTAATATCCGGATGGGAGAGAACAAATTCCCCATAGCTGGGATCCAGGGTAAATCCGTACACACCGTTCCCGGTGGTATAAACCATCATGGTACTGGAACCGTAGATGACGTAACCGGCACACACCTGTTTGTACCCTGGCTGGAGCACATCTTCCACCGTACCGGGTTTACCAACGGGGGTTACCCGGCGTAAAATACTGAAAATAGTACCAATACTAACATTAGCTTCAATATTGGAGGAACCATCCAGGGGATCGAAACAGCAGACATACTTACCAATGGGGTAATCCTTGGGAATTTCGATGATATCTTCCGACTCCTCCGACGCCAGGGCGCACAGCTTGCCTCCGTGCACCAGAGCGCGCACCATGAGTTCGTTGGCAAAAACATCCAGCTTTTGCTGATGTTCCCCAAATACATTGGTGCCGCCTGCACCGCCCAGAATATCCACCAAACCCGCTTTGTTGACGTGATAGGAAATAATCTTGGCGGCAGTGGCAATATCCGTTAACAATGCCGTAAAAGCTCCGGTGGCTTCCGGATGAAGTCGTTCTTGTTCAATAATATGCCGATTAAGGGTAGTGACAAAATTTCCCA
>JALXCH010000010.1 GCA_026991005.1 Calditrichia bacterium
GCAACATTTGCTGAATTTCCTGTGCCACCTGCAATTCGCGCTGGATGCGCTGCTGCTCCATTAAATTCGCCTGAGCTTCCCGGAATTTGGAGGTCATTTCGTTGAAAGCCTGGGCAATTTCCCCCAACTCATCGCTGGCGTCGATATCCAGCTCATCCTCATCCACAGTACCATGTCCTACATCGCGCACCCATCCCGCCAGTTTGTGGAAAGGATCCATAATTAAAGTGATGAGCACGTAAATTCCAAAATTACCCAGTATCAGGAAAAAGATGAGCAACAGCAGGAGATTCCGCCGATTGATGTGCACCAGATGCTGGATGTATTTCACATCCACAAATACATGGGTGTATCCGATGGGCGCCGTTGCCCCTTTCTTTAACACCACCGGTTCTTTAAAATCGAAGTAAATGCTATCTTCGGCAAACTGATAGCGAATTACCCGGGTTTGTTCCAGCGTATCCACCTCCGACATATCCCGGGCAGTAAGCGGCTTTCCAATAATTTCGATTTTAACCGGATACGAAGCCAGCACCGTATTGTTGGAATCGGTAATAAAGACCATGGAGACCAATTCCGGATTGCTCTCCTTAATGGACTTGGCATTTTCGAAAAGCACCAGGCTACGTTCGGTACTGATGGGTTCCCAGGAAATGTTGGCCAGGTTTGTGCTCAATGTTTTGGCGGTGGTGAAGACGTTTCGATGCACATTATCGATAATTCGATTACTAAATATGATGTAAGAAACAATTGCCAATAACGTCATAATCAGAGAAGCGCCGAGGGTAAATTTGGTGCGCAGGGTAAGGGAATTCCAGATGAGTACCGGCTTGGGTTGTTCCACCCGATCCCGATATTTGGTTAAACGGAGTTCGTTCCCCCGGTTGGTCACATTATATTTGATGTCGTCCATCAGCTTGCGCATCATAAAGATGCCCAGCCCACCTTTCTTCCCGATGGACACATATTTTTCCAGATCGGGATTTTTGACCTGCCGGGGATCGAAACTAATTCCCTGATCAATTACCACCATCGTCCAGCTTAAACGCCGCACAATGGCACGGATGGTAATTTGACCATCCGACACATCCCGATACCCATGGCGGATAATATTGGTACATGCTTCATCCACCACCAATTTAAAGGAATTGATGATTTTGTCGGAAAAACGGTGCTTTTTACCAATACGTTCGATAAAATCCCTTACCCGGGGAAGATAAGACATCTTCGCCGGGATAATAATTTCCTCTTTAACTACATTTTTAAACATAAGCCCATATCATCCTGAAATTTGTTCTTCCCGTTAATTTAATTTTTTCCTCCCTGATTATTTTTTATAGGCTTTGGTATGTTTCAAACGTTCTTCGGCACTCTTAATATTATCCTGAAGTTTTTTATTGTACGGATACTTTTTCTGCAACTCTTTCCAGATTTTTAGTGCTTCTTCGTATTTTTCAATCAGGAACAAATCCACACCTTTCAGATAAAGCCGTTCGGATTCGGGATCCATCTCCTGTTTCACCACGCCCATACCACGCTTGGTACGCTCGATGTACTGTTTTAGACGCTCGTTGTTGGGATCCAGTTTCAGCGCTTCTTCAAATAGTTTCAGTGCCTTCTGATATTCACCAAAATCGTAAAGTTGCAAAGCCTGCTGGATGTACTGCTGCAGTTTAATACGATTTGCCAGAGTATTGATTTCTTTCTTCAATTCGGGATTTTCCGGTGCCAGTACCAGTGCTTCACTCAGAATCTGCAGTGCTCCGGAATAATTCCCTTTCTGGAATTCCGCACGACCCCGGGATATCAGTTTACGCACCTGATCTTCCAGACGTCGTTTAGTGGTAGCGATTGCTTCCAGAATAATGGGATCGTCCGGAGAACGTTCCAGTGCCAGATTAAATTCGGTCAGTGCATCGGTAAACTGATTTTTCTGGAGGTACAATTGCCCTTTTTCGAAATGTAACTTCACGAAACGACGGTTTTCTTCGGCCAGCTCTTTGTTCACAGCCCGGGCAATGGCTTCCTGCTGCCGCTTTTCCAGATCCTGCTGAATCAGCGTGTTGGTGCTATCCAGCAATCGCAATCCGGTTTTGTTAAAGGGATCCACCGAAATCACCTGCTGGAACTCCACATAAGCATCGAAGAATCGTTGATTCGCCAGATATTCCTGACCTTTCTGGAGATGTTCTTTAATGAAGTTTTGCCGCTCTTCTTCTTTGGTGCGTTCTACCAGTTCTTTTTCCCACTGTTTTCGTTTTTCCTCCGCCAGCATAATCAGTTCCTGACGGGACTTGCCAATATCGAAGGTAAGAGAAAAGCGGTGAGTGGGCGGGAAATCTCCTCCTGCCATACTGGAGCCAAAGGAATAATCGATGCGGACAAAGGAATATTTGATTCCGGCACCCAGAGCAAACTGAGAATTGTCGTACCCCAAACGCACCGAACCGATGCCCCGAAAAATGTACTCGGTACCCAGCCGAATGGAACCGCTCTCGAATTTGCTTTTGCCAAAGTCCAGCAACAGGTTCACCTTACCACCTGTACCCACTTCAAATCCCTTAACCAATCCCAGCGTCCAGAAATACGGTTCATTATCCACCCGCGAGCCCAGTTTCATATCCGGGGACACCAGATTGCGGAAACTAAACCCAAATCCCAGGTTGCGCAGGAATTTACTCTCCCATTCCGGACGGTACATCAACCCAAAATCCAGTCCCAGACCGGTAGCATTCTGATTAATCAACGAAAAACTCTGCCGCCGGAATTTAAAGGTTAATCCGCCGTACAACCGGAAGGGCAATTTTTTGGCGTAGGAAAT
>JALXCH010000011.1 GCA_026991005.1 Calditrichia bacterium
ACCCAGGGTTACTACCCACAAATTGCCAACCCGGTCGGTGAACACCCGGCGCACTCCTAATTCGCTCAGAGAAGCTGGGTCTTGGGGATCGGGACGATATACGGTAAAAGTGTAACCATCATAGCGGTTCAGTCCATCGGCGGTGGCAAGCCAGATAAATCCGGTGGTATCCTGAGTGACGGAAAACACCGTGGACTGCGAAAGTCCCTGGCGCAAACCGATACGCTGAAAATACATTGGCTCGGTGGCGCTAAGGCCATGATACTCAACAAAAAGCAGAAGAAGCCACCCGGAGAGAAGCTTCCCCCATGTGGAAAGGGAACGCCACATAATTCTCCCGGAGTTTTACCAGACAAACGAAAGAAACACTCCTTACAGCTCACCGTTCGGAATTCCTGCGAAGCTCTGAGAGTTAAGGAATATTCCTTCCATTAATTCGGCGGGAAGTTTGTTGTATTTTATTTCAGAGGAGGGCTGCTTCCCGCCGTTTGGTACTCGCATCTATCGCATTAAGATCATTTTCCGCTCGGCCACAAAGCGCCCTGCCTGCAGGCGATAAAAATACACTCCACTAGACACTGGCACACCGGACTGGTTGGTGCCGTCCCAGCGAATCTGATACCTCCCTGCCGGTTTCCGGGCATCAAGCAGGGTTCGAATTACTCTTCCATGAATATCGTACACCACCAGCGTGACCTGCTCTGTTCGGGGCAAAGCGAAGCGAATGGTGGTTACCGGATTAAAAGGATTGGGATAGTTTTGCCACAATACAAATCGTTCGGGTATCGATATTCCAGTATTCGGCAATGTATTGGGTGAAATGTATTCGAAAGCCCCCATATCGGGAGCGTTTCCGGAAAACTGGGTGGAATCCAGCGCGACCAGTGTATCCCCGTTCACCATCCAGAAAGCAGTACCTGCATCCACACAGGGAGAGCTGGCTTTAAGCTGGTAGTTTCCGGTTGAGGATTGCACAAATTGGGGGTCAACATTCAAATTCCCCTGGCCTCCCCAGTTGCCCGGAGCGTCACTGTAATTTACCACCGCCTGTCCCTGAACATCCAGGTAAATGGGATCGCCGTACCCGGTATTATTCCACACAATGCAGTTGGTGAGGGTTACGGTAGTGTACACCAGATATATCCCGCCGCCCCAGCCGCTGGTACTGTTATCGGCAATCGTACAATTCACCAGATGCATTTCGCTGAAACCGGCACGCAGACCACCTGCTTCTGAACCCGCATGGTTATGGTGCATCACACACCGTTCGAACCGGGGTGTGTACGCCGATTCTCCACATACTGCCGCACCATAATAGCCGGTGGTGTTCCCGGAAAACTCACAATTGGTAAACCTTCCTCCGGAAAAATAAAGGTACACCCCGCCACCGTCGTACACCGCGCTATTGGCGACAAACTGACAGTCCGTTACTGTGGGGTAAGCCCCCCAACAGAACAATCCTCCGCCATGATGATCAGCGCTGTTGTAGTCCACCCGGCAGTGCTGAATCACGACGTCGGTATTCCACAGGGAGATACCGCCTCCGCTATTGTCTGGCCAATCCCCAAACGCATGAGCACCGGTAATACGGCAGTACTTCAGGAAGCTACCATTATCGGCATCCACAAAACGGAGCCCGCCCCAACCAGAAACCCCGCTGTCCGGGGCAAAATAAATACTATCTGTTTCCGTTCCTGCGGCAAATAAACGTCCTGCAATACGGAAACGGTAATTCCCCTGGAACAATACCTCTACTCCAGGTTCAATATGCAGGGTATCACCAGCGGGAACCGTAATTTCGCCGGTAACCAGATAGGGCGAATTCGCGGCAAGCCAGCGTCCCGTTTGAGTACCACTCACCGTTGTTTGTGCCTGCCCAATTAGCGGTAGTAACAGCAAAACCATCCAGAACATCCATTTTCTCATACGTTTTTCCTCTAATTGAAATTCAGTTTCTCAACGCAACAGAATCATTTTCAAAAAATACCGGGAAGAAGCATGACCTTCTGCCGGATGTACCGTGAGGCGACACAGGTACACGCCACCGGGCAATGTTCCCGCATTCCACTCCACTGCGTGGATACCGGCAATCTGAACTTCATCCTTCAGCAGCGCTACCCGCTGCCCCGTTATGTTAAATATTTCCAGCCTTACCTGCGAGCGGTTTGCCAACTGGTAAACAATCCGCGTGGTGGGGTTAAAGGGATTGGGATAATTTCCAATCAGTTGAGTAGTATGGGGTATTCTTGCGGAGGGATTTGCTCTTAGACGATTTGGTGGTTCACCTCCGGTCGTAGTTTTTAGAATGATTCCTCCATCGCCCACAACAAACCCGGTATCAGGATTCATAAAACACACCGCTGTTAAATTCTGCGCAACGCCGCTGTTCTGAAACAGCCACATCCCGCCGCCATTATCGCTCCGGGCAATGAGTCCCTGCTCTCCCACCACAAAAACACGCGTTGTGCTATCTGTTTCTATCGCATCAATGCCATTCATGGGAACCCCGAACAGGGTCGTGTTCCAGTTCGCCCCGGCGTCATGGGTTCGTGCCACCGCTCCACCTCCATTCCACAATCGGCAGGCTGCAAATCCGGTATCGGAACCCGTAAACTTCAGGGAGAGGATGCGCCCTTCGTTGCCATTCAGATAAAATACCGAAAAATTCCAGTTAACACCGGCGTTTGAGGTTCTCCCGAAAATGGGCTGAAAAATGGAATTTTCGCCGCCCACAAAACCGGTTCCGGTATCTACCATACAGGAGCCGAAAAATCCACCACCCATCATTCCGGACTGGAATACCGTCCAGGTTCGCCCGGC
>JALXCH010000012.1 GCA_026991005.1 Calditrichia bacterium
CGGCAAAATAGACCAGACCGTATCCGGTGGCTTCGGGACGGATGAGGCTACCACCCCAGTTCAATCCTTTTCCGGTGAGCACGCCGGTGAATTCATTCCGCAACCGTTTGTACTGTCCAAACAGGAATCCAATTTCCCGACCGCCTACACCAATATCACCAGCCGGTACGTCTGTATTGGGACCAATGTGGCGGTACAATTCCGTCATAAAGGATTGGCAGAAATTCATCACTTCCGTGTCCGATTTTCCCTTGGGATCGAAATCCGAGCCACCTTTACCACCGCCCATTGGTAATGTGGTAAGGCTGTTTTTGAATACCTGCTCGAAGCCCAGGAACTTCAGAATGCTGAGGTTCACCGAGGGATGGAAGCGCAGACCACCTTTGTACGGTCCAATGGCGGAATTAAATTCCACCCGATAACCCCGGTTTACATGAATGTCGCCTCGATCATCGCGCCAGGGAACGCGAAACATGATCACTCGCTCCGGCTCCACCATGCGCTCCAGAATCCGGGCCTGAATGTAACGGGGGTTGTCCTGAATGAAATCCCATAGCGTAATCAGAACCTCTTCCACCGCCTGATGGAATTCCTTCTCGCCAGGATTCTTGGCTTTCACCATTTCCATAAATGCATCCACAGATGAATAAATCTTGTCCTGTGCCATACTTCCTCCACTTAAATTTTTAGACGTTTAAAGGATTCACCGGCTTTGCAACCGGCATTTTTATGTAACCTCTGTTTACACAAAGAAACAGACGAAACTTCCACGTTGCTGCCAGAGGAAATAATTCCTGGAGATGGGCATGAAGTGCGTTCAGGTGCCGGAGTTCCGAAACTAAAAACTTGCTTTCGCTCCCAAAAACAACCTCTAACAACCCTGCTTTCCTTCGTAAATTATTCCACCCGAAAACTTAATTCCAACACCACAAAATTGCTTTTACACAACGAATTACAACTAAATTCACAAGGAATTTATACCCCATTCAATTTTTTGTCAAGACATTTAAAAAAAAGTCGTATCTTATGAATAATTAATATGTTACAAATACGGGAACTTCTTTCCAATATGCGGGTAATTAGTATAACATTACAGCAATAAATCAAGTAAATGCGGAATAATGAATAGAGTGTCGCAATTCACCGATATTCATTTGTTACACCCGGAACTTGTGGTAAAGAAAATACTGCATATTGCCCGGATAAGAATTGCGCATTAATTTTGAAGAAAATAAGAAATGGCTGCCCATGGACTTTGTACCGGATTTTGAACCCAAATTTAGCGGATTTCACGATTTGATGAAATTCCGCGTCCGCGAGATTTTACTGGTTTCCAGCCTGTACGATGCGTTCGTGCTGGAAGAAGATGGAGGACTGGCCGAGCGTATTTTTAGTGAGTACGTGGATCTAAATCTGCACTTTATTCCCCGAATTACCAAAGTTTCTTCGGCGGAGGAAGCTTTCGCCGCACTAAAAAAACGCACCTTCGATCTGGTTATCACCATGTCCCGTTTGTCGGATATGAATCCCATTGAGTTTGGCAAACGCGTCAAGGAACTGGATCCGGAAAAAATGGTCATCTTGCTCACCTACGATGTGATCGATCCGCTACTGCTATCCCAGATTCGCAAAACCCGAAGCATCGACAAAGTGTTCTTCTGGTCCGGGGAATCGCGCATCCTGCTCTCCATCATCAAATATGTGGAAGATTTAAAGAATGTGGAAGATGATGCCCGAGCAGGAGTACAGGTTATTCTGCTGATTGAAGATTCCCCCAAATACTATTCCCTTTTCCTGCCCATTATGTACACCATTTTAATGAATCAAACCCGCCAGCTTATTGCCGATGGGGTGAACGATTTGCATCGGATGCTACGTATGCGCGCTCGTCCCAAAATCCTGCTAGCAGAAAATTATGAAGAGGGAATACGGATTTACGAAAAATACAAACAAAACCTCCTGGGCATTATTTCCGATGTGCGCTTCCCGCGTAAGGGGAAAATGGATGACGAAGCAGGATTCAAATTGGCGCGGAAAGTAAAGAAAGAAGTTCCGGATTTGCCCATTCTCCTGCAATCGTCCAATCCCGATAACTGCCAGAAAGCGTACGAATGCGGTGCAGCGTTTCTCAATAAAAATTCTGACAATTTGCTTTCGGAACTGCGCTCCTTCATTCTCTCTAACTTCGGATTCGGAGATTTTATTTTCCGCCTACCCGATGGTCGGGAAATCGACCGTGCCCGGAATCTGCAGGAGCTGGCCGAGGCAATTTTACGAATTCCCCCGGAAAGCCTGGAGTTTCATGCGCGGCGCAATCACATCTCTATCTGGTTACGCGCCCGTACCGAATTCCAGCTGGCGGACGAACTGCGTCCCAAAAAGGTCTCCGATTTCGACTCCATCGACGATCTGCGCATGTACATCTACAACGCCATTCAGGATTTGCTCAAACAACTCCAATCCGGTGTTATTAAGGATTTTAGCCCCATTTACAAGGATGTGGAGACTTCCTTTATTCGCATTGGTAAAGGATCGCTGGGAGGCAAAGGACGAAGCATCGCCTTCCTCAACGCCCTGATTGCCAATACTCCCGAATTGCAGAAGTACCCGGATGTACAAATTAAAACTCCTTACACCTTTGTGCTGGGGAGCGCTATTTACCAGGATTTTCTGGAACGAAACAATTTGCTGGATTTTGCCCTGAATACCCGGAATGATGAACTAATTGCCCGGCGATTTTTACAGGGAGAATTTCCCGAAGAAATTTTAACCAATCTGGAAAAAGTTCTCCAGCGCTCCCACTTTCCCATTGCCGTACGCTCTTCCAGCATTCTGGAAGATTCCCAGCTGCTCCCCTTCGCAGGATTGTACCACACCTATATGCTGCCCAACAATCACCCCGATAAAGCAGTGCGCCTAAAACAACTGCTGGATGCCATCCGCCTGGTGTACGCTTCGGTGTTTTTCCAGAGTCCGCGGGAATATGTGAAACACACCGATTACCGCATCGAAGAAGAAAAAATGGCGGTGATCATTGAACAACTCATCGGGCGGGATTTTGGAGATATTTACTATCCAATTTTATCCGGGGTAGCCCAATCTTTCAATTTTTATCCCATCTCCAACATGGAGCCGGAAGAAGGGATTGTGCACCTGGCACTGGGTCTGGGAAAAATCATTGTGGAGGGAGAACAAATTTACCGATTTTCGCCGCGCTATCCGCGCATGAATCCACCCTACGGCTCTGCTTTCGAAATTTACCAGAATTCCCAGACCCAATTTTACGCATTGGATCTTTCCCATCCCAACCTGCAGGTGCAACCGAATGAAGATTTCAGTTTGCGCAAACTTCCCATCTCCCGCGCCGAGAAAGACGGTACCCTCTTTTTTGTAGGAAGTACGTACTCCCCGGAGGACGGAACGATTAAAGACACATTAAACATCCCGGGACCCCGGGTCATTACGTTTGCCAATATTCTAAAATACGAGATATTCCCCCTGGCAGATATTTTGGTGGATTTGCTGGAGATGGGCAAGAAAGCGTTTGGAACCCATGTGGAAATTGAGTTTGCAGCCAATTTGTACCGGGAAAAGAACAGACAACCGGAATTTTACCTGTTGCAGATTCGCCCCCTGGTAACGGAGAACGAGGAGACAGTATTTCTGGAAGAAGATGTGCCGGAAGAGCATTTTCTCTGCAGATCCAACTTTGCTATCGGGAATGGGATTTACCATGAGCTTTACGATCTGGTTTATGTGGATCCCGATACGTTCGATATTTCCAAAAGCCAACAAATTGCCCGGGAACTGGAGAAAATCAACGAAAAGCTGCGTCGGGAGCAACGGCATTATATTCTGTTGGGATTTGGTCGCTGGGGCACTTCCGATCCCTGGTTGGGGATTCCGGTGGAATGGCACCAGGTGTCTCAGGCCAAGGTGATTATTGAATCCACCCTCCAGAATTTTAACGTGGATCCTTCCCACGGAAGCCACTTTTTCCATAACTTGATTTCGTTACGTCTCGGTTATTTTTTCATTAAAAATCACAAAAAAGAAGAATTTATCGATTGGGAATGGTTGAAACACCAAAAACCAATGGAGCAAACACGTTATTTAAAGCACGTACGGTTTGCCCGACCGCTATTGGTTAAAGTACACGGGAAAAGCTCGCGGGGGGTTATTCTGAAACCATAAAAATGGGGAAGTGTGTGAAATAGGTCAAGATCCGAATCAAGGAAAGGGTGCAACTACCAAATCTCCTTTAATAAATCTGGCTACGATTCATCTTCCTGGGGAAGCAGCCCATTTTTGAAAACGTTTCGCTCCGGTATGGTCATCTGTAACCCTGCTTTGGCATTTATTTACTCAAAAAAGGGAAAAACCACCTTTTAATCAACAATTTATTCATTTTACCCAAATTTTGAATAAAGGATAAAAATACAAAGAATAAATGTCCCGCTTTTTAGCTCCAATTTCATCCTTCAATCTAAATCTATTAGCGCTTTATTAAAATGAACATACTTCCCGATCTTTCTGCCTTGATTAAAAATTCATTAATGACGCAATTTCTGATTATGCTGAATTTTTCCTTTTTCCTGACAGAAATGCATATTTTAAACTAATTCTGGGTAAACATCTACCTGTTTGATAATTTTCGCTCGCTTTTTGCCTTAATGGAAATATAAGTATGAATAGAAAAGGTTAAAACTTCTTTTCACCATTTTGGTAATTTTTTCTATGTGTAGTTCGTTAGTTATTAAAGGGTTAGAAGAATATTCTCACGAATTTAGGTATATATATAACAACTGATTACTCTATTAAAAATGTCTGAATACCTCTTGCTTTGAGCAGGGATTATTCTTATGGTGAGGGCAAAGGGGGAAATCGCTCCCTGAAAAAATCGCTTAAAAAGGGGGAAGCCTATGCAGACAATTCTGGGTGCCGGGGGTGCAATTGGAGTACAACTGGCAAAAGCGTTAACACGATACACTAAAAAGATACGTCTGGTAAGTCGTCATCCCCAAAAGGTGAATGATGACGATCTTCTTTTTGCCGCCGATTTAACCCGGAGGGAGGCGGTGGTAAAAGCGGTTGAAGGATCGGAGGTGGTTTATTTAACCGTGGGATTACCCTACCGGACGAAGATCTGGGAGGCAGAGTGGCCGGTGATTATGGAGAATGTAATCCGGGCATGCCAGCAAGTTGGTGCTCGCCTGGTTTTCTTTGACAATGTGTACATGTACGATCCGCAATACCTCTCTGGCATGACCGAAGACACCCCGATGCGTCCTGTAAGCAGAAAAGGGCGGGTGCGGGCCCGAATAGCAGAAATGCTGATGAAGGAAATGGAAGCGGGAAATTTACAGGTCGCCATTGCCCGCTCGGCGGATTTTTATGGCCCGTCGATTTCCCGTACCAGCATCCTTACCGAAACCGTATTCAACAACTTCCACTGGGGCAAAAAAGCTTACTGGTTTTCCTCGGTAGATTACTACCATTCTTTTACTTACACTCCGGATGCCGGGAAAGCATTGGCACTGCTGGGAAACACTCCTGAGGCTTTCAATCAGGTGTGGCATTTACCCACCGCTGCTCCTCCTTTAACCGGTAAAGCCTGGATCGAAACTATTGCCCGGGAAATGAATGTGGAACCGAAATATCAAATAGTGACCCGCTTCATGCTCCGTGTGCTGGGATGGTTTAACCCCATCATGAAAGAATTACTGGAAATGATGTACCAGTACGAAAACGATTACATATTCGATAGCCAAAAATTTGAAAACTATTTCCAGTTTTCTCCAACACCTTATGAGGTGGGCATTCGGGAAATTGTAGAAACCGATTATCAATAAGCCGATCTGGTAAACTATTCTTTTGGAGGTTGTGTTATAAAGCACCAGAATTGGAAATTCAGGTTTTATTCTACTTCAAAGATAAAAGCAAAAAAGGCAATTTTTTCTACCTATTAAAAATTAGGAGACGAAGGAAATCATTGCAAAAAGACCCATTGAATTCATAAATAAAATTGAGTAATTTAAAATCAATAGTTTAAAATTTATATGAATGCTCTATAATTAACGTAGGTACTTTTTGAAATGAAAACGAAACATATCTGCATTATCGGTGATTCCCGTGAAATGAAGGAAGTTCAGGATGAATCGGTGCATCTGGTGGTTACCTCACCCCCTTATTGGCAACTTAAAGACTATGGAGTGGAAGAACAGATTGGTTTTAATGATTCATATGAAGAATATATTAATAATTTGAATCTTGTGTGGAAGGAATGCTACCGAGTTTTACATCCCGGCTGTAAGCTGGTGGTAAATATTGGGGACCAGTTTGCTCGTTCTGTTTATTACGGGCGGTACAAGGTGATTCCTATTCGCACGGAAATTATCAAGTTTTGCGAAACAATCGGGTTCGATTATATGGGTTCGATCATCTGGCAAAAGAAAACGACCATGAATACCACAGGCGGTGCTTCGGTGATGGGCTCGTATCCTTATCCCCGAAATGGGATTGTGGAAATCGATTATGAATTTATCTTAATTTTCAAAAAACCGGGTAAATCGCCGACCGTTTCCAGAGAAATAAAGGAAAAATCGCGTCTTTCCAAAGAAAAGTGGAAAACGTATTTTTCGGGACACTGGTACTTTAATGGAGAAAGGCAGGATAATCATATTGCGATGTTTCCTCTGGAACTACCCAAACGAATTATAGAAATGTTCTCGTTTGTGGGAGAGACCGTGTTGGATCCGTTCCTGGGGAGCGGAACCACTTCTCTGGCAGCTATGATTACCCAAAGAAATTCTATTGGATATGAAATCAATGAAAAATTTTTACCGATTATACGGGATAAACTGGAAAAGCATAATATTCCTCTTTACAAGAACGAAATAGAATATCGCAAACAAATCCTTCCTCCCACTGATTGGAAAGAGGAAATTCTTAAGTTACCTTACATTTTTAAAGATCCGGTTAAGTTTGATAAAAAAATCGATCCAAAAAAGTTGAAATTTGGTTCTAAAATTGGTCTGGAAGATCAACAATCCCAGTATAAAGAGGAATATTATTCTGTTAAGGAGATTATAGCACCAAATTTATTGAGACTCAACACAGGTATCATTGTTCGATTGTTGGGTGTAAAAGAGAATGCAGATAAACGAACACAAGCAATAGAATTTTTAAGAAAAAAAGTTGGGAAAGGAAGGATATTCCTGAAATTCGATGAACAAAAATATGATGAGAATAATCATCTACTCGCATATGTTTATATGAAAAATAAAACGTTTATCAATGCCCATTTGATTAAACATGGATATGCCGTAGTGGATCTGGGAATTCCGTTTCGGTACCAGGCAAAATTCATGAAATTACGTAAGGAAATGATTCTGGATGAAAAAGAAAATTAAGATTTCTAATGAAGAAATTAAAGAATTGCTGGGTGCGCCCCAATTTGATTTCCCTAAATATTCTACCCAGATCATCAATCTGGCTAATCGGAATGCCCGGGGTACCAGACCCAATGTGGTTGGGCAAATGAGTGAATTAATTCAGGAATTCCCGGATTATACAATTCAGGAATGGGAAAAGTGGTATCTAACTAACTATCCGGATGCTATAAAAGAAGCAACGGATAGAATTATGGCTATGATTGAGAATTTTAGAGATGTGATTATGAGAATTGATCGGGACCTTGTTGAAAAATGGGTTATTGATCTGGTTATCGTAAAGACGTTTACGGGATTGCGTTTCCAGGAAGCTGTTTTAGGTAAACTATCCCGCATTTTTGGGGTTACATACCGACTTGCCAATCCAGAAGAAGAATCAAAGGGAATAGATGGTTATTTAGGAAAGGTTCCCATAAGTATTAAACCAGACACGTACAAAATTAAACAAAATTTAAGTGAAGGAATTGAGGTTGCCATAGTTTATTATCAAAAGGTTAAAGATGGAATAACGCTGGATATTTCTATGCTACCCGAAAAATTTTTGTCGGATTTTTAAATAAGTCGTCGTTTTGCTTGGAGAATGTGGTTAAAAGGAATTAATATCAATAAAAATTTTATCCCGCAAATTGAAATCTTGAATATGGTAGTAAAAATACAATTCGCCTAATCAGTAAAATAGAAAAGCTCATTTTTTACTCTAATTTCGCCTTTACAATTCTTCCCCCTCAACCCTTTTTCGCAGAATTGTTTTTCCGGGTTAAAAATGCTTCCATCCAGTTGCGGAAATCACTGCCCATCCACAGGTTGGCAAAGATGTCTGTTTCGACATCCGCAAGTTGTGAGAGGAAGTGGCTCTGGTAAGCCCGGAAAAGCTGTAAATAACCCCGCACGGCTTCGTGAGAATTGGAGGCGATTTCCCGGGCAATTTGCTGTGCCCGCGAAATTAATTCCTCTCGGCGTACCACCTCCTGTACAAACCCGATTTTCTGCATTTCCCGGGCAGTGTAAGTGTGGGAGGTTAAAAGCAATGGCAATGCGCGGGAGGCACCCAGTTGTTGCATTAGTCGCGCACCGCCACCCCAACCGGTAGTTACCCCATTAGCCGCCTGTCGAAAGGAAAAGGTCGCTTCCGGTACGGCTAACCGAATGTGACAGGCGGTGAGCACTTCGCAACCGCCACCGTAAGCCAGACCGTTCACCGCCGCAATAACCACTCGCTCCCCCAGATAAAACCGGTTCAGAATTCCTTGCATGCGCCGGGACATTGCCCGGGCGGCCTCCCGGGAATTAAGGGTAGCAAAATATTTCAAATCCCCACCGGAACAAAAACTCTTTTCCCCACTCCCGGTTAAAATAATCGTCACAATTTCCGGCGATTGCTCCAGCTCTGTCAGGATGGTTTCCAGTTGCTGCATCATAGCCAGATTGATGGCATTGTGTACCTCGGGACGATTCAGGCGAATGAGGGCTGTATGGGAATCCTTTTCCACAAGAATTTCGGCCATGGTTTTCTTCTCCCGCTAAAATAATATGTTTACTATCGTTAAAATAGCAGGTAAATATTGTGAAAACAACCGGTTATTTGTGGTGTGAAAAATTTTTAAATTGTGATACAGGGCACATCTTCGGGGAGTCCGTACGCTTACCTTTGTAACCTTTTATGGGAATGGGAGTGGAACTTCTTAATTTATAAAAACGATTGCTACCCTCCTGGTTTTAATCACGAATATGGTTCGATAAGGGAGGCGAGAGGAGAAAATGATAAGAATTCTGTAATTTACGACGTGGATTTGTGCTGTGGGCTTCTGGAAGTTGCATTTTCACTCCCGTGTGTTCCTGCACTTATTCAAAGTCTCTTTAAAATCTATTTTCTAATTTAACTTAATCTGGAGGTTGTAATGAAGAAAGCTGTATTATGGGTCGTTGTAGTTGTTGTGA
>JALXCH010000013.1 GCA_026991005.1 Calditrichia bacterium
ATACATGCTTAAATATAAGCATAATAATCCATTAAGTCAAGCACAAAATGAAATTGGTATAGGTCACTACACTGTCATTTTAAAGAAACGAATAAAAAAAATCAACAGGTTACGGAGTCTTTGGAATAAAAAAAGCTCAATTTTGAGGAAATTTTGTTCAAGATGGGTTAAAATTTTGGATTTACATAACCATAATTTTGATTTAAAAGGAACATGATGTACTCAAATTCCGGAAGAGCCAGAATTTTATTTTAAGCTGGGTTTGGGATTACTCCTTTTTGAATATCAATTTAAGTTTTCACAGCAATTTTTCTCCAAGCTCAAAGATTACAGAACAAAGTTCCTGAAAAAGAAATCATTCAATATTCTCACCTATCCGTTTTTAATTCAAATTTTATTGGTTTTTCACCTTCCCACAAGATACTCTCCATTCAAAGGTTGCTTTGGAAATATTTTCTGAAATGCGTTCTGCGAATAAGAATGGATAAGTGGGGAATAAATCGATTTACGGAAATTGGTAGAAAAAATCCGAGTACCAGTATAAGACTAATCGAAAGCCCGAGCACCAGGATGAAATCCCGATACGTCGGGATGAAATCCCGATTCGTCGGGATGAAATCCCGATTCGTCGGGATGGTTTAAACAGGGGGCTTGAATCCAAGGATGTGTGACATTTCTTTTCACCGAAAATGCCCTGATTTCTCAGGAATATCCCAGTCATCTGATAGTAACAAGAGAATATTCAACCACCACGAATAACACGAATAAGCACGAATTGGAGAAATCACAATCCTGCCTTAACCACAGAAACGCGCAAAATCTTGATGCTTCAAATTTAACATACGGTAGCCGCAGGCTTTCGCCTGCGTTATAGCCTGCGCTCAATAATTGATGCAATCCCGAACTGTCAAGTTAAATTAAAAGCTATACAGATAATTAATCGTTGCGCTCTCTGCGTGCGCTGCGGTTTTTTTAATACGTCGGGAAGCAATCCCGATCCGTCGGGAAGTAATCCCGATCCGTCGGGATGATTTGCGGTCCCGACTATCGGCCTTCCCAGGCCTCTCGGGATTCCAGCCATCCCTGGCTGGAAGGCTACCTTCATCTCATTATTTCGTCTCAATCCACTCTTGAGCACAGGGATGTGCGAAAGCCCGAGCGCCTGGAAGGGTAAAGCGGGGGCTTGAGCACAGGGATGTACGAAAGCCCGTTTGACGGGATGATTTGCGGTCCCGACTATCGGCCTTCCCAGGCCTCTCGGGATTCCAGCCATCCCTGGCTGAAAGGCCATCTTCAACTCAGCATCTCATCACAAATCCCCTCTTGAGTACAGGGATGTACGAAATCCCGTTTTACGGGATGATTTGCGGGGCTATTCAGACTTATTATATTGAGTCAGCAACATGACTTAAGGGGCATAAAATGTCACAATCCCCTCTGATTTGCGGGGCTATTCAGACTAAATTACCACCAGAAAAATTATCACCCTTCTAAAAATCCCTCGTCACAATCCCCTCTGATTTGCGGGGCTATTCAGACCAAAACCATTCTGGGTATTACCTTCCTGAAATATCTGGCGGTCACAATCCCCTCTGATTTGCGGGGCTATTCAGACTTCAGACAGAAGACAACTAATCTTACACCCCATTGGCATAAGCTGTCACAATCCCCTCTGATTTGCGGGGCTATTCAGACTACAGAACGTTGCCTTTCGTGCAACGCCATCATTCATGAGTCACAATCCCCTCTGATTTGCGGGGCTATTCAGACAAGAGATGCTGCTTTTTCGCAAACGGTTGCGTAAAATTAAAAAGTCACAATCCCCTCTGATTTGCGGGGCTATTCAGACCCAATCTTGAACCTTATACAATCATCTTAATCGATGAGATACAGTCACAATCCCCTCTGATTTGCGGGGCTATTCAGACAAGTAGAAAAGCCCAAAAAGAAAGAAATCAAATCTCTTGAGTCACAATCCCCTCTGATTTGCGGGGCTATTCAGACTGGTCATGGATGTTGGTATGGTGCTTTGATATTACCAAAAAAGTCACAATCCCCTCTGATTTGCGGGGCTATTCAGACAATGTGGAAATTCGCAGTTGGAGAACAGGTTTCAGTACCGTCACAATCCCCTCTGATTTGCGGGGCTATTCAGACCATGGAAGCGCATCGGAAGATTTCGTTACGGCGGGGGAAGTCACAATCCCCTCTGATTTGCGGGGCTATTCAGACAAAGCCATCTGGTTAGGAGAACCGGAATCACCTATTTTTTCTGTCACAATCCCCTCTGATTTGCGGGGCTATTCAGACAGAGAGAACGGGCACGTAGAAGTTTTGAAAGAAAATCCAGTCACAATCCCCTCTGATTTGCGGGGCTATTCAGACTCTTTATAAGTTAAGCAGGAAGATATTGGGGTATACGAGGTCACAATCCCCTCTGATTTGCGGGGCTATTCAGACTTCGCGGAATGTGATGTAGTAGAATCTGTTGACAAAGTTTTGTCACAATCCCCTCTGATTTGCGGGGCTATTCAGACAGTCCCCCTGTAGATTACGTTATTTCATAAGCTACAAGGGCATTTGCGAAATTAACCCAATTTTGACCCATTTTTACCGTCTCAAAATGAGAAAATCGTACGTAAGTTATTGTTTTTATATGTGCGTAGAGAAAATTTTCGTAACTCATTGTTTTTCCTAAACTTTTTCTTCAGCGCCCTTCTTCGCCCGATTAATTTCGCAAACACCTCATCTATCCTGTTGTATTATAAGAAATTAAATCATTTAACGCAAGTAAAACATCGAAAAATTTCTTACATCATTACCTAAAACTTTGGGTAAATTTTAAACACTCTCCTGAACCGCAAAAGGTACTCTATTCATTAAAACGCTCCTTACAAAGCCGTTTTCACAGCTATATAGATAGGGTACCCAATTTCCCCCTTGCTTTTTAAACCAAAATTTTTTATTATCAAGCAAAGTAAACTTAAAGGAAGTTTGATCGAGCCCATCTGCTACCATAATTTTTCTTGAGTAAAAAAACAAGGAGTGGAGTTTCGAGTTCATTGGTACCACGCAAAGGGAATTTGTACAACCTTTAAAGAAGGAGGGCATCATGCGTGGTAACCCGTTGCGGGAGTTTATTCCCGATGAACTCTTTTTCGAACTCAAAGAAAAGGGATTTTTAAACGAACGCGCCGTTCGCGATTATTACATGAAAAAACAATTCGAACAACTGCGGCGGCATTACCAACCCAAACAGATTTTTCAGATGCTGCAACGCGAATTTCCCTATCTCTCTGTGGATACGGTACGTAAAATCATTTACAGCCGGGATGTGTTTCCTTTTTGGGGAGATTAATTCCGCTGCAGTAAAAGGAAAAGCAGAGCTGAGTGAAGGAGGGGGGTAGGCGGTACTTTGCCCCACTCAGATGCGTTCCAAAAAATGAACGATTTTCTCGGCGGCACGCTGGGAGGCGCCTGGTGCTCCCAATAATTCCGGAACAGCCGCTAACTCCTGTTTCACCTGCTGGTAATAGGATTCATCTATTAAAAAGCGGTTTAGCCAACGAACCACATTCGCTACGCTGGCCTCTCGCTGGATTAATTCCGGTACTACCTTTTTACCCAGTACAATGTTAGCCAGGGCAATCCGGTCTATTTTTACCAGATGGCGTGCAATATGGTAGGTTAAGGGAGCAACTTTGTAGAGCACGATCATGGGTGTACCCAGAAATGCCGTCTCCAGCGTGGCGGTTCCACTGGCCACCAGCGCCAGATGGGCGTGTTTCATCAAGGAGTGCGTCTCTCCGGAAAGGAGCGTTACCCCTCTCCCCTGCCCTACGAATTTGCGATACACGTCCTCCGGTACCGTGTCGGATTTTCCTATAACCCAGTGATATTCCTCCCAGCGGGGAAACTGTACTTTGGCTCCGAGCATAATGGGAAGCAGCGCCTGCACTTCGTTCAACCGGGAACCGGGCAGAAGCGCAATTATCGGTTTATCGGAAGAAAGCCCCTGCCGCGCGAGAAACTCCTGGCGATGGTTAATCCCTCGCAGCTGATCCACCAGCGGATGTCCCACAAAGTGCGCGGTGATGCCTCGTTGGGCATAAAATTCTTCTTCAAACCGAAACAGGACCAACAACAGATCCACATACCGGCGCATTTTTTCTACCCGTCTCTCGCCCCAGGCCCAGAGTTGGGGAGAGATGTAATAAATAACCGGAATCCCCAATTCGTGTGCTATTTTCGCCATCTTTAAATTAAATCCCGGATAATCCACCAGAATCACCGCCAGGGGTTTGTGGGAGGTAAGCCACTGCCGGAGATGACGCAAAACCCGTCGAATAAAAGGCAGATGCCGAATCACCTCTGCCAGCCCCAAGAAAGCCATCTGGCGAATATGGTACAACAGCGTCACTCCGGCTTCCTGCATGCGATCGCCCCCGATTCCGAAGAAACGAACCGTGGGCATCCGTTCCTGCAGAGCAATCACCAGATCCGCCGCATGGCGGTCTCCCGAAGGTTCACCGGCAATAATGAGAATTTCTCTTTGTGGTTCGCTACTTTTCATCACGCCAGATTTTTAAAAAGAAATAGCGAGCCGCAGCCCGCTAATTCGGTTTTTAGGGGAAGAACCCATAATATTATCAAATTGTCTCTAACTTCTTTTTTATAAATTATGCCAGGAAGCCCGTTCTTCGGCTAATCTTCCAGAATCTCTTTTTCTTTCTTTTTGTATAATTCATCCACTTCTTCGATAAACTTATCGGTCAGTTTCTGAATCTCATCCAGTTGATGATGACTTTCATCTTCAGAAATTTCGTGGGCTTTTTCCAGTTTTTTCACGTGTTCGTTGGCATCGCGTCGAATATTGCGGATGGCAATTCGGGTTTCTTCGCAGAATTTTTTAACCAATTTCAACAAATCCTGGCGCCGTTCTTCGCTCAGTTCGGGGATGGGAATTCGGACCACGTTACCATCGTTGGTGGGATTCAAGCCCAGATCGCTTTGCATAATGGCCTTTTCAATTTCGGCAATCATTCGTTTTTCCCAGGGCTGCACCACCAGCAACCGCGGCTCGGGTGCCGTAACGGTAGCCACCTGATTGATGGGCACCGTCTGTCCATAGTATTCCACCTTCACCACATCCAGCAAAGCCGGTGTGGCACGCCCGGTACGAATCCGTGCCAGCTCGTGCTGTAAATGCTCGATGGACTTCTGCATGCGATGCTTGGCATCCTGATAGATTTCTTGCGTGGTCATCTCTATCCTCTCACTTTTGTTCCAATCGCTTCACCCAAAATCACTCGTTTTAGATTTCCGGGGACGCTCATATTAAACACCAGAATGGGCAAATTATTGTCCATGGATAGGGTTATGGCGGTGGGATCCATGACCCGCAAACCGCGTTTTACCACTTCCAGATAAGTCAATTCATCAAATTTGATTGCGTTGGGGTCTTTCTCCGGATCCGCTGAATAAACGCCATCCACCCGGGTGCCTTTCAGAATCACTTCCGCTTCAATTTCGATGGCACGCAAAACGGCGGCGGTATCGGTGGTAAAATAGGGATTTCCCGTGCCGGCAGCGAAAATCACAATCCGTCCCTTTTCCAGATGGCGAATGGCTCGGCGGCGAATAAACGGCTCCGCCACCTGGTTCATGGGAATTGCCGTTTGCACCCGGGTAAACACCCCCATGTTCTCCAGAGCATTTTGCAACGCCATGGCGTTAATCACCGTTGCCAGCATGCCCATGTAATCTGCCGAAACCCGATCCATCTCTTTCGCCGCTCTGGAAATACCCCGAAAGATGTTTCCACCACCCACCACAATTCCTACCTGGACGCCCAGGTCGGCAATGGATTTAATCTCGGAAGCAAACTGTTTCAGCACTTCCAGACGAATTCCAAATTTTTCTTCCCCGGCCAGGGACTCACCACTCAGTTTCAACAGCACACGTTTGTAGACGGGTTCTTCCGCCATGTTATTCTCCAATCTGGAACCGTACAAAACGCCGAATACTGATGTTTTCTCCTAACTTAGCCACCATCTCGGTTAAATAATCCTTGATGGTTTTCTCGGGATCGCGAATGTAAGCCTGTTCCAGCAACACATTCTCGGAATAGAATTTTTCCAGTTTTCCGGTGGCAATTTTTTCCACAATGTGTTCGGGTTTACCACTTTCGATGGCCTGTTCCCGATAGATGCGCATTTCCTTTTCCACGACTTCTTCGGGAATGCTTTCGCGATCGATTGCCAGAGGATTACTGGCAGCAATGTGCATGGCCAGATTATGGACGAACTCTTTGAAGTCCGCTGTGTTGGCGACAAAATCCGTTTCGCAATTTACTTCCACCAGCACACCCAGTTTGCCACCGGGATGAATATACGCTTCCACCAGACCATCTTTTGCTTCGCGCGAGGCTTTTTTCTCTGCTTTAGCAATTCCCTTTTTGCGCAAAATTTCCACGGCTTTATCCATATCGCCTTCCGCTTCCATCAGCGCTTTTTTACAATCCATCATTCCGGCGCCGGTTTTATCGCGCAATTCCTTCACCTGTGATGCTTTAATTTCCATTCTTTCTTCTCCTGTTCAATTTTACCAATCACTTCCGCAATTGATGCTGAATTAATTTCGCCGGTTTTACTCTCCGGCCATTTCTGCTTTTTGTTTGGCTTCCATTTCCACCTCTTCTGCCTTGCGAGCCTGGAGCAATTCCTGCCCCTCAATCACCGCATCGGCCACCACTCGGGAAATCAGAGCAATGGATTTGGTGGAATCATCATTTCCGGGAATGGGAAAATCGACCTCATCGGGATCGCAATTGGTATCCACAATTGCCACGATGGGAATACCCAATTTCCGGGCTTCTTTTACGGCAATATCTTCTTTCTTGATATCCACCACGAAAAGCATTCCCGGCAACCGCTTCATTTCCTGGATACCGGCAAAAACTTTCTTCATTTTGGCGATTTCGCGTTCGATGCGCAACCGCTCCTTTTTGGTGTACTTTTCGATGGTGCCATCCAGAACCATTTTTTCCAGAGCTTCCAGATGCCGGATGCTTTTTTTAATGGTAGCAAAGTTGGTGAGGGTTCCGCCGAGCCAGCGTTCGACCACGTAAGGTTGTCCGCAACGTATGGCTTCGTCCCGCACCACATCTTTAGCCTGATTTTTGGTTCCCACAAACAGGATGGGTTCACCCTGCATGGCCATCTCTTTTACCGCTTCGTATGCCTTCTGTAAATTTTTTAGCGTTTTCTGGAGATCGATGATATGAATCCCGTTGCGCTCCATAAAGATGTAGGGTTTCATTTTGGGATTCCAGCGGCGGGTCAGATGGCCGAAATGGACACCGGCCTTGAGTAAATCTTCCAGAGTAACTTTGAACATAACATGCTCCTTTTGTTTGGGTTAAGCCTCCACCGCCCGGACGCTTTTACCATCCGAGGCTACTCTCCCCGGACACCCCGTAAAAGCCAGGACGATGTGTGTGATTTTTTGAACAAAAAACCCTTCCATCGCCATGCGGGAAGGGTCGCGTAAATCCAGAAATTAGCGTTTGGAGAACTGGAAACGTTTGCGTGCTTTGGGACGACCGTATTTTTTGCGCTCCACTTCGCGGGGATCACGGGTCAGGAAACCACCCGCTCGCAGTTCGGGACGCAATTCTTCGTTCCACTTCAGCAGTGCACGAGCAATGCCGTGCCGTAGCGCCTCGGCCTGCCCTGTAAGCCCACCACCGACAATGGTCGCCTTCACATCAAACTTCCCTAACGTTTCCGTTGCCTGAAACGGTTGTTCAATTACCATCTTCAGAATGGGTCGCTTGAAGTATTCTTCTACAGTTCGGCCATTAACAATAATCTCACCTTTTCCCGGATACAGACGAACACGAGCTGTAGCTGTTTTTCTTCGACCGGTTGCGTAATAAACTTCCATTTAATATTCCTCTATTTAAAACTTTAACGGTTCCGGTTGTTGTGCTTGATGCGGATGATTGGGTCCGGCGTACACTTTCAGTTTTTTAAACATACGGCGTCCCAGTGCATTTTTGGGAAGCATCAGACGTACTGCATGTTCAATAATCCGCTCGGGATGCTTTTCCAGCATGCGCCGGTAAGGGATGTGTTTTTCTCCACCAGGATAACCGGAATGCGTGAAGTAGGTCTTCTGCTCGGCTTTCCGCCCGGTGACCTTCACCTTCTCGGCATTGATGACAATGACAAAATCGCCCACATCCTGATGCGGAGCAAAATTGGGTTTATGTTTTCCCCGTAAAATGCTGGCTACTTGCGATGCCAGACGTCCCAGTACATAATCCTGGGCATCAATCACGTACCATTTTCGGTTCCGCATAATCTCTTCAGGTTTCGAATAATCCGTTCTCAAAACAATATCCTCCTAAAAATTTTATAGCTCGCAAATTTACTGTGATTGCATAGAGCTGTCAAGTCCATTTATTTTTTTTCATTACCATGAACGTATCGATTTACCCACACCTCTCCTCCCGCTCGGGGGTAAAAAAATCGGGCGATAATGTAAAAAATATTCCGGCAAAATCCAACGCTGGATTGGAAAAATTTTTCCATTTTTGCTTTAATTAGGAGAAACGAATGTGTGCACATCATGTTTATTTTTCCTCAAATTGAAATGAACAGTTTCATAGCCCGGCTCCATTGGCACCGTTGCCGGAAGTTCTGTAAATCATGGTTTTTCAGAGGCAAGTGTGGTTTTTTGCGGAAAACCCGGAAGAGGGATTTGAACACGGAAAATAAAATTGGGTTACCGTTCGCCTACCCTTTTTCTCTCATCCCCTTCCCTTAAAACCTTCGATTTTAATTGACAATGCATATGGCAAATTGTATTTTTAAATATGAAAAAAGCTCAGAAAATTTTTGCCCATCACCACGCATTAAAAAATTGCGGGAATAGCGTTCAAAGAATGGAAACGGAATGGCATATTCAGAACCGACTGTTCTCCGGATTCTAAAATTCGGAATTTGTGAATGGAAATTCGAGATTTGGAATTTGTTAGTGTAAATTTGGAAAATAAAATTTAAAGCGTGTTATTTGGAATTTTGAGTTTGTTAATTGTGATTTGAAGTTTGAGTTTTAGAATTTAAAGTTTGTTATTTGGTGTTTGAAATTTGGATTTTGCTATTTGTTATCTGGAATTTGGAAATTGGTACTTGATATTTAAAACTTGTGATTTGGGATTTGCTATTTGGAATTTTATCAATTAAGGTCAACTTTTTAAATGAATAAGGAGGAATGGCAGTGAATATTGCAGTATGTATCAAACAGGTACCCGATACGGAAACCCGCCCCAAGATTGCTGAAAACGGCAAGGAGATGGAGCGGAGCGGAGTAAAATGGAT
>JALXCH010000014.1 GCA_026991005.1 Calditrichia bacterium
TTAAGCCGGGTGAAGTAACTGCGGCGGAAATCCCGATACAACACATCCCCGTAATCATGAATTTTCTGAATGAGGTCTTCTCTGGAAGTGCCGACCAGGAACAACACATACTGCTGGGATGCCCAGGCGTTGGGTTTGGGAATGTAGAAGTACTTCCCGGATTTTATTCCCTCGATGATGTCCTCGTTCAACAGCGCTTTCACATTTTGTGAAACGGGCATATCGGAATCTAAACGTCCCAGAAAGAAAAGGTTCTTGAAATGTTTGTGATGCTCGAACTGCTCGTAAGGTGTCCAGATGAGTATGAATTCCCGTTCCAGTACCGGCGTTTTGATGTACTTTCCGAAAACATCGTTCAGGGCGTCGCGGTAATCCGGCCAATCCAGAGAATCGCAAAAAACGCGGATTTCGTCGTATTCTCCCACCGCCGTGGGTTTGGTAGAGCACCCGGTAAAAAATTGAGTGCTGGAGACCATCAAAAATAAAAGCACAAGAACAACAAACGGTTTCATGATAGGTTCTCCTCGTTTAAAATGGGTGCTTCGATTCCCCGGTTACGATAAAACAGCAGAAAAGCTCCGCCTATCATGCTAATGAGCATGGGCAGCGCAATCACCAGGAAAGAGAGGGAAAGAATTTGCGCCGGTTGCAGACCATGCCGCTGTAACAGGAGCAAATAGCCGGAATCCCGTACGCCGATCCCGTTAATGGAAGGAAACAGGCTAAAGATGAAAGTAACCGGTACCACCAGGAAGAAGTAGCCAAAGGACACCGAATGAATGTGCAGTGCCCGCGCCAGGAGGTAGTTCATCACAATAAGCATTACCTGCGAGAGCAGGGAGAATAGAAATCCCAGCATCAGTGCTTTTTGCTTGTAGCGGTAGGTATGCAGGGAATCGATGACTTTGACGATTTTATCGCCGATATCGTAGAAAGTGATGAGCGAGAGCCAGCGACTGATGCGGCGGGAGATGCGCCGACTCATTAACAGTGCCAGAATAAGCAGTAGCAGGAAAATGAGCGTAAGGGTAAAGTAAACAATGCGCGGGGAATGGAAATATTTTATGAGCCAGATGAGGGAGACTCCCGCCAGCAGCAGGGTGGAAAGCAACCCCAGCAGCCGCTCCAGAAACACCGTGCCGATGCTTATGGCCTTCTGCCCGGTGTGTTGTCCCAGGTAGAAGGCGCGACTTAAATCTCCGCCAATGCTGGTAGGCAGAAAATTGTTAAAGAAAAATCCAATGAGGTAAAATATCACCAGGTGCCCCAATCCCACCTGCAGCCCATGGGAACGTACCAGAATCCACCAGCGCACGGAAAGGAACAGCACTGCCATTAAAAACGCCCCTGTCGCCACCAGAATACCGGAGAGCTCCGCTTGCTGCAGTACCCGCAGGATTTTGTTAAAATCGGCCATGTGAACCAGGTAAACCAGCAATCCCAGACTGATGCCGACCCGGATGATATTCTGCCATAGTTTTTTCATACGAAAGACCGACGGCTACTTGGTTGAACTGGACTTCTTTCCGGCTGATTTCGACGCTTGGGCAGTGTCGCTCCCCTGGCTGGCCAATTTGGCTTTGTATTCCTCTAATCGGGCACGCGCGGCTTTGTCGTTGGGATTATCTTTGAGCCATTTTTCCAGAATATCAATTGCTTTTTGATACTCTTTTTGTTCTCCGTAAATGTTTATCAAACTGCCCTTGGCTCGGTAGTCCTGGGGATTGGCTGCCAGAATTTCTTCGTACAGCTTCCGGGCCGGGGATAAGGCCTGCAATCGATACAGAATTTCGGCAATGCTCTGGAGATTCCGTAATCCATATTTCGCCAGGGAGATGCTGTCCACCGGTGTTACCCCGGCGTACACGTTGTAGGCCAGTACCCAGTTGCGGATGGTGCTGCTGGTGAAGGGAATGACCTCCGGCGGCATAATGGTGTTGAGTTTCTGCATGATTTTCTTCACCCGGGCGGTGTCCTGCACACTGGCATAGTAGTTTGCCAGTTGGACAAAAGCGGAACGGTAATTCTGTAACAGGGAAATGATATTTTTATTGTAATACACATCGGGATTATTCAGGTTGCGATACTGGTATTTGTTCATCAGGTTGTCGTAGAGAATTTCGGGATCCATCGTCCAGTTGGGAACGGTGGTGATTTTAAACGCCAGCCCATCCATTCGCAAGTAACGCTGTAAACCGTCCAGCATATTATCCCGGGAGCAGGTTACCGCAAAATAAAGCGGCTTACGGAATTTATTGGCGTAAAGGGTATTCAGAATCATGTAATCCTGAACCCGGAGATAGCGCCCAAACAACTTTGGTCTAACGTCAAATTTCATCTTTTGCGTGGGTTTGGAATTCACCGTGGCAAACTGGTAAGTCTCTTTAAATCGTTGCCATTCTTTGTTCGCATATTCTCCCGGTACATTGATTTCTATGGTCTTCTTTTTAGGCCAGGGAATGGGTTGGATTTTATTGATTTCCCTGTCGGAGAGGGAGATGGGCACCCGGGGTTCTTTGTGCTTCAGTTGCAGGATGTACCAATCCGTGTTCAGGAGGCTTAAATTAGCTACCCGAACGTCGGTACGTACATTTTCCACTTTTTGTAAGAACCATACCGGGAAGGTATCGTTGTCCCCGTTAGTGTAAATAACGCCGTTGGGTTCGCAGGATTGGAGCATGTTGTAGGAATAGTCCCAGGCGACGTAGTTACCGGTTCGGTCGTGGGAATGGTAGTTCTTCACCATTACCTGTACGGGACTGGCCAGGAAGAGGAGCAGCGCAATGGAGATGGGTACCAGCGAACTTAATTTTTTCTCT
>JALXCH010000015.1 GCA_026991005.1 Calditrichia bacterium
CCACCCGCGCCGAACACGGCATGACCAAAGAGGAATTCGACCGGCACATGCCCAAAGAATTCTGGCGCGAAGTAGTGGATCGGGTCGCTCAGGAAGCACCCGACACCCTGCTGCTGGCCGAAGCCTTTTGGCTGATGGAAAGCTATTTTGTGCGCACTCTGGGAATGCATCGGGTGTACAACAGTGCCTTCATGAATATGCTCAAAAACGAAGAAAATGCCAAATACCGCGAATCCATCAAAAACGTGCTGCAATTTAATCCGGAAATTCTCAAACGCTTTGTTAATTTCATGAACAATCCAGATGAAGAAACCGCCGTGGTGCAGTTTGGTAAGGGCGACAAATATTTCGGTGTGTGCATCATGATGGTTACCATGCCGGGGCTGCCCATGTTTGGCCATGGCCAGGTAGAAGGGTTTGCCGAGAAGTACGGGATGGAATATCGCCGGGCTTACTGGGATGAGCATCCGGACGAGGGGCTCATCCGCCGCCACGAGCGGGAAATCTTCCCCCTGATGCGTAAACGCTACCTCTTTGCCGAGGTGCAAAACTTCCTGCTGTACGATTTTTTCACCGCGGACGGTGCGGTGAACGAAAATGTGTTTGCGTACTCCAATCGTTTTGGTGAAGAACGGGCACTGGTGGTGTACAACAATAAATTCGAGAATACAGCGGGCTGGATTCGCACCTCGGTGGGGTTTGTCTCTCCCGAGGACAAATCCCACATCCGGCAGAAAACCCTTGGCGAAGGGCTGGGACTGCCGCATCAAGAAAATTGCTTTGTGGTGTTCCGGGAACATATTTCCGGACTGGAATTCATTCGTTCCTGCCAGGATATTCACCAAAATGGCCTATACGTAGAACTTCGGGCTTACCAGACGCAGGTCTTTCTGGATTTTCGCTTTGTTTATGATGATGAATGGCACCATTATGCTCAGCTTCACCAATATTTAAACGGGCGAGGTGTTCCCAGTATAGAAGAAACCCTGCAAGAAATTTTACTGAAGCCCATCCACATGCCTCTATACGAAATGGCCCGTTCCCGGATTTTGGCACGCCTTACCGAAATTTTGACTGGTAAGCAGGACAGCGAAATAATATACGCTCTGCTGGAAGAAATTGAGCAGAAACTTCTCTGGCTCCTTCGCGAAATCAAACAATATACTCACAGCGCAGGAGACGAGCACGCTATTGCTCTAAAAGTGAAGAATGAATTCGAGCTGCTGATTCATCTTCACCACCTGGAAACAACTTTGAAATGCGCTCGCTACCGGAAACACAAAACTGCCATTCGCCAGGCTGCTCGAACAAGCGAAACCGCTCCCCTGGTGAGAGCAGCCGTTGCCGGGTGGTTATTGCTGCATCGGATTGGGGAGGTAATTTCGCCGGATTCCCGGGCCGCTGATGCTCACAACGCCATGGAGGAATGGCTGTTAGAGAAACCAATGCAAGAGGTGCTGGCAAGCAGTGGACTTCCCACCCAGGAAGACGATCGTGCCATTCAACTGATTTCCATTCTGTTAAAGCACCAAAACGAGTGGGAACAAAAAACAGATCGTTCGTTAACACCAATAACTCTTTTCGATAGCTGGCTGGCGGATGAGCAGGTAACTCGTTTCTTACTCATTAACCGCTATAATAACATTCTGTGGTTTAATAAAGAATCATTCGAAGCGCTGGTTGATGCATTTCAACTGGCAAATCTGGTAAGCCTTGCTGCCGATGCTACCCAGAAGGATGCTACCCGATGCAAACGAATTATTGAATTTTACCAGATATTTCAGACCTTACGAGAAGCGGAGGTAAAATCTGAATTTCAGCTGGAAAAATTAAAGGCGGTACTTGAGAAAAAATGAAGTTATGTTAGACCGATAAAAGTTCACATTTAAATTAATGGCTCTCTAATTGTTTAGCCTGACACTGCTTTTATGGCGTCAGGCTTTTTTTCTCCCTCAGTGAAATGACCTTCACTCTTAGAAAAATGCTTTCTATGACCAACTTCGTAATGGAGAATTTGCTTTCCTGAAATTTTAAAATCGCCAATTCGGGATAAAAAAATCGGGAGAGCTATTGCTTTTTCTGCATAAAAAACCCGGCAGAGGAGGGAATTCCCCTGCCGGGTTTATATCGGGAAGACGATTCTGAAGAATTACTTCATCAAAATCATCTTACGCGTCTGCACGAAGTCTCCGGCTTTGATGCGATAGAGGTAAATTCCAGAAGCAACCTTCACTCCGTAGTCGTTCCGTCCATCCCACACTACTTTGTAGTAACCAGGTTCCATCTTCTTGTTTACCAGCGTGCGCACTTTCTGACCCAGAATGTTGTAGATGGTCAGCGTTACGTCCACAGATTTAGGAATCTGGTACTTAATGGTTGTGGTCGGGTTGAACGGGTTTGGATAGTTCTGCGAGATATCGAAGGTTGTGGGAATTTCCCCATTTTCGCCCAGAGCCAGCGGAGCATACAGGAAGCCCAGCACACGCCGCATGAACTCGACCTTGGTGTTCGGGAAGGTTCCATCCACCAGTCCAGCGAAATCGATGGTAGAGAAGACCAGGTTATAAGTTCCGGAATACTGAATTGCCGCATATCCACTGGGATTATCCACATTGAACAACGGCGTTCCATCGTAACTGGTCAGGTTATCCACAAACAGGCTGGTGGTACCGAACGGAGTGGCCAGGTTGAAGCTCATTCCGTCCGCAATGGAACCTGCTGCACCGTTGGTGCTCATCGGATCGATCCAGGCATCCTGAGCAACCGAAGAGATGCGCAGATAATCGTAGGGGAACTGTCCCGCCGTAAAGCTTCCGGCGCTGGGATAGACATCATAGAAGTAATCCTGAGAATTCAGGAAGAGATTACCGCCAGCATCCAGGTACTGCGCTAGAGCATCTTCATCGTTCGGGGTAAGTGTTGTAATTCCGTTCCAGGTCTCACCGGTAGTCCAGATAACTACTTTGAAGTGTTTCAGGAAGTTAGCGGGCGGACCATCGGCCCCAAACGGTACTTCGTAGTAGTAGTACGGCTGGTTCAAGGAATCCAGCGCATCGGTATAGTAGAAGCTGATATCTTCAAAATCGGGTACCGTCATGGACGCATCGTCATCCACGAACAGGATAGCCGGAGGTGTGGAGATGGGAATTACTCGTACCACATTGGACGGATCGCTCTCGCCTTCCGGATCGTAGAAAGCTGTTACCGCATAGAAGTAGAGTGAATCGTATTCCAGTCCCACCGAATCCACATAAGTGGTATCGGTAATTCCGCTGGCAATCAGCACAAAGTTCGTATCGGAACCCGCGCGATAGATATTGTAGTAGCTGAATGTTTCCAGTGGCATAGCGGTGTTCACTACCGGTTTATCCTGACCACGTGCCCATCCTAACGGATGTCTGGTTCCGGGATGCGACCAGCTCAGGTACACCTTTTTAGCAAAACTGGTATCCTGGAAAGCCACCAGGTTAGATGGTGGAATAACCTGTACCAGTGGTTGCGCCATAATCATATCGCCATAGGTTCCCGGCCAGTTGTACACAGCTCCTTCCGGCCAGAAACCGGTAAAGGACGAGGTTCCTGCATCATACATATAGAACCGGAATCCCGTGGTATCGCCCGGTTGCGGGTTGAAATGCGCCGTGGCCAGATCGATAGCCACCTCGTACTGCACGGTTCCACTGGCAACGGAAATAGCTGCCTGCACACCCGGTGCCGGCGAAACCACATTACCCGTAGTAGTATCCGGCAACCAGGGTCGGAATTCTACCAGCGCCTGACCAGTGGAGGCATCCCAGAGAATCCAATAGTTTCCTTCACTGCTATCGGGTGCCCATAGGCCATCGTTGTCCGTATCGAAGTAGAGGCCTACCTGGTCATAACCATCTAACGTCGTATCTACGAAACTATCCCAGGCGAGATAGAGATAGTTTCCATCGTTCTTGGCATAGAACTTACCGTACACACCGCTGTTGGTGGCATATCCGGTTGCCGCATCATCCCATTCTCCGGAGGAGATGACACCGTCGATAGTAGGTACTACATTAACCAAACCATTAGCAATCTGCGTCTCAATTAAATACGGGGTAGCTTCGGCTTCGTTGGAAGGCAAGCTTTCGCCCTCATCCCATACCGCGGTAACCACATAGTAATAGGTATGCATGTTTGTAACATTTACATCGGTGTAACTGGTGGAATCCGAAGGAACATTGGCAATCAGATTAGCCGGATCGGGTGTAACACCCGGTGTTTCGCTGCGGTAGATATTATAAGAAAGCAGCGCCCGAGTGGTGCTTCCACCTTTCAGAGTGGAAGGCAGATTCAATTGTTTTACCGGTTTGGGATTGGTGATTTCCCGTTCCATTGGTTTTACAGCATACGTTTCGGGGCTGGAAGCCGGTTTCACCGTAATTGCCCTGCTGTTGCCGCGGCTATCCGAGAGCATGATGGCATCAATGTACCAATCCTCGCCCCAGGTACTCTGATACTGCCAGGCCAGGTAAATGGTGGAATCCTGATAGGCGGACAGATCTACTGTAACCTCGGTCCAGGTATCTGGCAAGGTTCCATCCGGATAATAGAAGCTATCCACCGGAGTAAAGCTGCCTGGCAATCCAGTGGTCGAAACTAACAGGTAGTTAGGATCAGTATCCCAGCTGGCATAAGCCGCACGATGGAAAAAGTGTAACTGATTGTAAGTAGAAATGGTGATGGCATCGGTAATCAGCCACTCATCCTGGAATTCAGAAGTCCCACCGTAAGGTACGTAGGCGCTCTGAGCTCCTTCGTAAGCATCGTTAGTCGTTGCCTGCCAGGTGGGTCCATTAGGATCGCTGCCACCGTTAATAATCTGCCAGTTAGACGGAATGCCGTTTTCGAATCCTTCGAATAACAGATCGGCAGGTACCCAGCTTAAAGGTACCATTCCATCCAAACCGGACACGGCAGTAAGCCCCTGTGGACCGGCAGGATACCACTTCTCAATATCTTCATCCATACGTGGTTGCAATTTGAAATTATCATAAGAATAATTCATCACACCACGCAAGACTAACAGAGAGTCGCCCAGCGCCGGGGTATAAGAGTAATCATCATTATCCACGCGTGCCGTATCGACACCATCAGTCACTTCCCACTCGCCATAGCCAGCGTTATCGTTGGAAACCACGACATTCTGTAGTTCTACTAACACGCCTTCGTAAGATTCTGCGGTGGGCGATCCGGTTTTAATCATGCCCGGAGTAACCAGTAACGGATCGGGGACCACACCCGCACCTTCGTCAAATACCTGGGTACTGACCAGAGCGGTACGTCCGTAATATTCGGTAACATTCCCCACCACCGTTACCTGCGTTCCGATGGGCAGATGGTTGCGGGTTAATACGTGAATACCATTCCAGGGTGCTGCGCTATCCTGCACGGTAATTCCGGATTCCACGAAATAATCGTCGGTGATTACACCCGGAACTTCGACTCGGGCACCTAAGAGGTTCGAGGCACCGAGCGAATCCGCATCATGCTGCACCTGATAAATGGTAGTGGGAAGCGGCGTCGGGCCCATTTGGTTGGGTCCACCCGGACTTCCGAAGAACTCGAACGATCCGTTCCAGTTCATGGGATCATTATTGTCGCCGAACATATCCACAACTTCGATGGAAGGACCGTAAGAATCACCTTCTTTAGGCCAGGGTTCATTATCATCGTAATCCACGCTGTCTATGGGATAGCCCGAAGCATCACTTAGTACCAGCAGTTCGCCACCATTACTCAGAGCACCGGAATAAGGTCCGTACACAATAGAAGAATCTACTCCATAGAAAGCAATGAGCGAATCGGGGTCACGCGCAACAACCGCAAATCCTCCAGGAGCAATTTTGGAATTAGCAGGGAAGGTAAAGCTAATTCCCGAAGTAAATTCCCACCCGGAAACATCTGCCGTATCGATGCCTACATTGGCAATTTCCACAAACTCAAAATTACTATCACTACCCTGGAGGCTGGAAGAAGGATTATAATGAATTTCGCTAATTAACACAGGTTGAGGTGGTATCACAACCAATTCACCAGCATCTGCCGGATCATATCCGTCGTTAATTCCGCTCTTGTCGGCATATTCCCAGGGGCCTCCCTGATACGACCAGCGATAAGCGTAATCGTAAACTCCCACTTCGTTAACAACCATGGTTCCCATGTATTCATCGTTATTGCCCACATCCAGGTTGTACACGGTGGGGAACCAGGTCCAATCCGGATTGGGAGCACCAGTCAGGGTATCGTACGGGAAGGAACCATCCGGGCCAAAACCTACTTCAGCCACAATATCCGGAGCCTGTCCCGGTTGATTGGTCACACCATCAATCCAGATCTGACCAAAAATCAACTCGGTGGTATCTCCGGGAGCAATAGAGATAGAGTATGGCCACTGTAAATTCGCCCAGCCAATTTTCCGGGTTAATTTCAAGTCGTCAAAGAAATATTCATCTGTTGTGGCCATATTGTCCGAGGAGACAAATCGGAATTGCAAACTATCATGATAAGCATCGCTGGGTAAATCATATTTTACCAGATGGAATGGTTCAAACGAGCCATAACCATTATTGGTGCCCGCCAGCGAATCCAGATTCTTCCAGGAGCCATCACTGGCTTTATACTGAACGAGTACATATTCGCCAATTTCCAGATCCTGTTCCGATTTCCAGAAGGAGAATTGCATATCCGAGAGACCGGTCATATCAATCAAAGCAGTTACCGCTTCGTCATGACCGGAGGACTCCCCGGAAATTTCCATCATATACGGATCGGAAGGTAGGGGATAGGGGAATGTTCCCGTAGCAACACCATTAATATCAATGATCTGGGGATTTCCCATGAAACTGACCGGATCCCAGTACATGGGATCAAAAGTGGTAGTCGCAAACGGTTCATACCATGGCGGAGTAAAAGTTTGAATGGTATAGCCAAAACCGCTTACCGGAATGACCAATAAATCTTCCGAACCGTTAGTTCCATCATGATCCACCGTAATATTTGCGCTAACGTTGCCATAAGTAGTAGGCACATACGCAATGATAAAGGTATCGCTAGCCGTGGAAGCAATGGAAGTAGGAACATCCCATACCTGGAATTCCGGATTATCGGAGGTAATGGATGTAATATTTAACACTGAACCACCTGCATTCGTCAATACCACATCCACAGTGGCAGTATCGCCCAGGGATACTGTACCGAAATCGTAGCTACTAATGGAAGAATAGACCAAACCACCCGGATAATACCAGCGAGGCGGTAAAACAATATCGTCCATATAGAAGCTGGAGCCCGAAGTATTGCCAACAGGATAATAGTAATGCCATCCGATACGGACATTATCGTTGCCTACATAGGCCGAGAGGTCAAAGCTCTGATAGCGCCAGGTAGAACCGTGATTGACGACTTTACCAATTACCGTCCAGGTTTGCAAATTATCGGTGCTTACCAGCACTTCCACTGTATCGTCCCCGGAGCTGGTTCCTTTGTACCAGAAGCCCATTTCGGCACTACCGCTCAACGAAGAGAGATCGAGACGTGGGGTCCAGACATACGTGGTATCTTTACCGTTATATCCGCTTTTCCACATTCCCTGATAGCCCCAATGCGGATTATAGGTTGTATATCCCCAGAGCCCAATAAGGGTGAGATTATATCCTGTTGGAGACCACCAATCGCTATACGGCAGCTCCATATTCAAGGTCCAGTAATCAGCCGGAGCCGTTTGCAGAGTAACTCCCACGGTATCGGGGCTGGAGGCCGCATCGCTGATGAATTCCACCCAACTGGTATCCATACCGGCAGCGGAAGGAGTCCAGGTGACCCATACACTATCGGTAGCACCCGCCGGGATGGTCAGTGTACTGGGAGACACGGTAATATCGGGATTTCCGGTATTGATTTGAGAAATGTTCAAATCACCACCGCCCGTATTGCTGATGTAGATCTTACCCGTTACACTTTCGCCCATTGTGGGAATTCCCATATAAGCTTCGTTTAAAGAAACCGATGTGTAAGGAGTGGTAAATACCGGTGTCGGGGGGACATAAATTTCCGGGCCGCTGAAATCATCCACATACAGATAAAATGCATCCACCGAGGGGCAGATTACGGCCACATACACCACACTCCCGGCATAAGCGGAAAGATCGTATGCGTACTTTTCCCAGGTAGTGGAAAGATTGGTGTAACTTCCCAGAGTCACGGTAAAATCTGCCGAATCCACACCGGTAGTGGACAGCTTAACAATCATATCCTCTGGCCAGGAGCTGGAATAGGACCGAGCCCAGAAAATAAGCGAGTCACCCGATTGAGGTGCCAGCGGAGGCGTTATTAACCAGTCGTTACACCCCGTGGTGTTGTAATGCACCCGAGCAACATAATTACCGGAATGCGCAGAAGAAGTATAATAAGCCTCCCACTGATAACCATCCCCATCAAAATCATAAATGGTCCAATCCACAGGGATGGCACCGCTTTCGAAGCCCTCATCCAGAGTGCTTCGTGTTCTGCTGGCCTGATAAGCTTCTACCCGTGAAGTAATCGATACCCTGGTCGGCATCTGTGCCGGCGAACCGTCCTTGTCCTTCAGGGTCTCAGTTACTTCTGGTAAGGCAAAACTTACCATCAGCAGAACTGCTAAGAGTACAACCCATACACGTTTGCTCATATACGTACCTCCATCAATTAATTATTTGAGATATTATTAATTATGATAATCTCCTACTAATTTGCATTATAAAAGACCATTCTCACTGAAATGCACAAATATTCCCGATAGTAAAAGTCGGCGAGTTCAACAAACGGATGATATTTTTCCAGCACCCCTTCATGGTAAATCATAATATATTTATTTTTTCCTTGAAATCAAGATGTTTTTCACTCTATCATAACAAAAACCGCGGGGTTCCGGGGTTATGCAGCAGAAAAATACCATCATATTTTCGCCCCTCCTGCTGGGAATCATTTCCCTCATACTTCAAGTACTCTTTTTACGGTTCTATCTGGATATCTTTCTGGGCAACGAGTTAATGATTGGTACGGTTTTTTCAGTGTGGTTAATTGGTACAGCCATGGGTTCCCTTTTCTTCGATCGTTTGCATCTGCTCCGCAACTCACCCATTTTTCTCTTTGCCACCATTTTCTTTTTCATGCTTTCTTATTTTTTAATCAATCTGGCTCCCCTCCTCTTCCACCTCATTCCGGGAACATTTCCCGACTTTCGCCAATCACTTTTTATTCTTCTGATTTCCCTTTTGCCCACCGCATTTTGTGTCGGGGCTCTTTTCCCATTTATCATCCAGGTAGTTAAAAACACGGATGGTGAGCCTATTTCGCAACTG
>JALXCH010000016.1 GCA_026991005.1 Calditrichia bacterium
CCGAAGCGGCGCAGATAATCTGCCCGGGGAATCCCCTCCCGCAGGCGCAGGTGCAGGAAGATGTATTCGAATTTGCGCGTGGTGTCGCTGAGCACCTCCTGCCCTGCCATTGGAAGTTGATTCTCCGAGAGCATCCGGATGTACTTTGCCAGGGAACGCACATTCCACCAGCGCTTTTCGCCATCGAAGGAATGGGCAGATGGCCCAAGCCCCAGATACGGCTGGTGCTGCCAGTATTTCAGATTGTGGCGGCACTGCCATTGCCGGGCGCGGGCGAAATTGGAAATCTCGTAAGGTTCATATCCCGCAGCCCCCAGCACCTGATTGGCCATCCGGTAAAACATCGCTTCCGTTTCCTCCTCCACCGGAGTAAGCTCCCCCCGCTCCATCCGCCGGTAAAAAGGAGTGCCCGGTTCCAGAATCAGAGTATAGCAAGAAATGTGTTCCGGCTGCAGGCGCACGGCTTCCTTCAGAGTACTGCCGAAGCGTTGGGGAGTAAGCCCGGGGAAGGCAGTGATTAGATCCAGGTTGATATTGTCGAATCCCGCTCGCCTGGCATCTTCGAATCCCCGATACACCTCCGCGGCGGTGTGGATACGTTCCAGGAAGCGTAAATCTTCATCGAAAAAGGACTGCGCTCCCAGGCTCAATCGATTAAATCCCAGCTGGCGCAGCGCACGCAACTGCGGGTATTCCACCGTACCGGGATTCGCCTCGATACTATATTCCCCCCGGGGTAAAATATGAAAACGGCGCCGGAGATGGTTGACGATGCGTTCCAGAAGCGGCGGCGCCAGCACGGTGGGGGTGCCGCCACCCACAAACACCGTATCGAATTGCCAGTGGGCAAAGCGGGGAGCCAGCAAATCCGCTTCCCGCAGCAGCGCCTCCACAAAAGCCTCCTGGTGCGTGAGGTTGGTGATGGAGTAAAAATCGCAGTAACCGCACTTGCGCTGGCAAAAGGGAATGTGAATGTACAACCCGGCCCGTTCCATGGAAATTAGCGAATCACCCAGCCCAGGCGATTCCAGCGAATTTTATGGGTTAAACGATATCCGGGCACCCGGGAATCCCAGGACAGATAAATGATGAGCGGACGCCCCACAATATTTTCCGGGGGAACAAAGCCCCATTCCCTGCTATCGGAGCTGCGGTCGCGGTTGTCGCCCATCATAAAGTAATGATGCGGTGGCACGGTGACCGGCCCGAAATTGTCGCGGCTTCCCAGCCCCGGGCGGAATGTTGGGTAAAAAGGGTTGTCCCGGCTGAAAATGTTGGGATCCACATGCTTTAATTTGGGCGGATCGGGGAAACGTTTGCCATCCACGTACAGCACTTTGTTAATCACTTCCACCGTTTGCCCGCCCACCGCTACGCAGCGCTTGATGTATTCCAGATGAGGATCGCGCGGATAACGAAACACCACAATGTCGTTTTGCTTCACCTCGGCGATTTTGGGGAAACGAATCCAGGGGATGTTAAATCCGATGCGGGTAAAAGGTATCCCGATCCAATTCGGGGTTTGCGCACCGTAATAAAATTTGTTTACCAGCAGAAAATCGCCCACCAGCAGGGTGTCCTCCATGGAGCTGGTGGGAATTTTATAGGCGGCAATTACAAACTGTCGCAAAATCAGTGCAGCCAGCACCGCAATTAAAATGGCTCGAACCGATTCCCAGCGTTTCTTTTCCGGCTTCAAAATATAACCCTCCTTCGCATTGCTAATGGCCAAATTCCTCCGGAATGTCCGGAGGTTACTTCACAAATTTATATTTAGAACCGTAAATCTCAATAGCACCAAAAATACAGCAGCAGTGCAGAAAATACAGCTAATCCAATCACATTAAGGTTTCGTTTCTTTTTAATTTTTCAGAATAACTTAAACCTCGTTACGGGCAATAGGTTTCCTGAAAAATGAATTTTTCCTTTCTGCCCGGTGTTTTATGTACTCAAATGCCTTTTCCGCTTTACCTATCCCAGTTAGTTCAATTTATTCTGCAGACAGAACCGAGAGGAAGGCCTCCTGGGGAATTTCCACCCGTCCCACCTGCTTCATGCGCTTTTTCCCTTCCTTCTGTTTCTCCAGCAATTTCCGCTTCCGGGTTACATCGCCGCCGTAACACTTTGCCAGCACATTTTTCCGCAGCGGTTTAACCACCTCCCGAGCAATCACCCGATTCCCAATTGCCGCCTGAATGACCACCTCGAACAGTTGCCGGGGAATGAGTTTCCGCAGGCGGGTGCAGAGTGCCCGTCCCTTTTCGTAAGCGCGATCTTTATGCACGATGGTGGAAAGGGCATCCAGCGGCTCCCCGTTGATTAAAATGTCCAGCTTCACCAGCTCCCCTTCCCGGTAACCGGCAAAATCGTAATCGAAAGATGCAAATCCCCGGGAAACCGACTTGAGCTTATCGAAGAAATCGAAAATCACTTCGGAGAGGGGAAACTCGTACTGGATGTCTGCCCGGGAAGGATCCAAATAGGCGGTATTTTTCAGAATACCGCGCCGTTCGTTGGATATTTTCATGATGTTGCCGATGTACTCCGGCGGTGTGATAATCTGGGCACGAATGTACGGTTCCTCAATTTTTTCTATTTTTACGGGATCGGGCATTTTCGAGGGGTTTTCAATCAATTGCACTTCACCATCGGTGGTGGTAACCCGGTACACCACATTGGGGGTGGTAACGATAATTTGTTGCCCGAATTCCCGTTCCAGGCGCTCCTGAACGATCTCCATGTGCAGAAGTCCCAGAAAACCGCAGCGAAAGCCGAATCCCAGCGCGGTGGAGGTTTCCGGTTCGTATTGGAGAG
>JALXCH010000017.1 GCA_026991005.1 Calditrichia bacterium
GGTTGCTCCATCGCGGAACCCGCGTGCGCAAAATGCACTCCAGCTACCGCTCCACTTTTCGTACCATCAGCGATATTCCCCTGGCGATGGTAGATCGGCAAAAAATCACCCCCTTGCGCCAGGACTACAAACGGCGCCGCTCGGATCGGGAGGTTACCATTAACACGGCTTTCGAGGAGAAGGTGACCATTGTGTACTACTATCCCAACATGCAGCCGGACATTATCGATGCGCTGGTGGATAACGGGTACCGGGGGATTGTTATTGCCGGTACGGGATTGGGGCATGTGAATAAACCGCTTTATCCTTCGCTAAAGCGCGCCCACGAAAAAGGAATTGCCGTGTACATGACGGTGCAAACCCTGTGGGGATATGTGCAAATGTATGTGTACGAAACCGGTCGGGAAATTATGCAGCTGGGGGTGGTGCCGGCAGCCAACATGCTTCCCGAAGTGGCCTACGTAAAATTGGGATGGGCGCTGGGACAAACCAGCGATCTGGAGAAAGTGAAAGAAATTATGCTCACTCCCATTGCCGGAGAAATTACCGAACGCGAACCCTACAACGGCTATCTCATCTATCAGGGAGGAATTCCTGAGGTGGAAGAATTCCTGCGGAAAATTAAACGATAAACTTTGGGAAAATGAATAATGTCCATTAAGCCCGTAGGGAACCGTTCGGTCAGATCCCCTGTACTCCCAGAATGCTGTCCATAAAATGGAAAATGGAACAGTCTTAAAATCTCTTTTTAAGCAATGGATGACTCCCTTTAAAATTTAATAGAACCGACATCAAACACATCTTTTACGTTTTCCAGCCGAAAAGTCAAACTTTTTCTCCTCTGACGGGGTGTTCCGTAATGGGTAAATATTTCCACAAAAATGGTGACGTTTCCGGAAAGCAATGGCCGATAGTTACCGTAATAATGTGCTTTAATAAAATATTCTCCCGGAACAGCTCGATGTAATAAAAATTCTTCGGGACCATAACCTCCAGCAAAATCTCTTGATAAATGTCCTCCAATATGAGTGTCCCGATTTTTATAATAACATTTTTCATTGTAGGGATCAATAACCCACAGATCAATATCGGTGTTATCCGCATCCCAGCTTAACACTACACGAATATCCACAGGTAAATTTTTAAGAAAACGCTTATCGATTGCAGAAAGATCTAATGATTGCCCACAGGTTGCAATAATGTTATTCATTTCATTTAAAGCGATGAGTTCTATTTCCGGGAAACGATCGTCCCATTTTTTACAAACAATCTGCCACAACAGCTCTATCGCTTCCTGATATTTCCCCTCTGCTGCCAGGGTTAAAGCAAGGTCGCGATACGATTGAGGCTCTTCAGGACGAATTCTCAACACCTCCCGGAAAACATGTTCTGCAAGGCGGTACGCCTGGCGTTGCAATAAACGGTAGCCTAATAATCGCAATAATTCGTGGTTCTCCAGTTCCAGCTCAGCAATGTTGGATAAAATACGCAAAGAAAGCGCTTTCTCACCCTTTTCGTAAAAATAATCGGCTACGTCAAAATAAAAAGCCGGGCTGTTGCTGTAGCCTTTACGAAAGCACAGGTAAGTCTGGTACCAATTGGCAGGCTCCGTCTTTTTTAATGCTTTTAAATAGGGCGTATCAGGATCCCATTTTTGCACCTTAATACTCCGGGAGGCTGCACTCCTCTTGGAACTCTGTTCCTCTCGGTACTCAGATGTTAAGGGAGATTCGTACATGGCGTAGTTTTCGTTTCCTCCTTCTACGGATTCAGAGGGAAGATCAAATACACCTACATCCGGGAATAGTCTCCTAACTTCATGCTCACGTTGAGCTCTACTTGGCTGTGAAGCAGATGGGTGAGCTCGATGCAAATTATCAAACGCTTCACTTGACCACGATATTAATGAATCCAATATCGCACCTGAATCATGTTCCGCTGTATCAGAAGGAGATGGTTTTTTTACCACAGGTTTTTTTGTGGGGAATTTCTTATTCCACCAGGCAATGCGTTCCTGAAACAGCTGTGCCACATATTCTAAATGCTCTTTTTCCTCCTGCTCTTTTTCCTTTGTTTGTTCCTGCAAACGGGCAAAATATTGCTCTTTTAATTCCTTTTCGGGTGGAACGATTTGATAGCGCAGATAATCTTCCAGCCGATCCAGCACCAGAAACGAAGTAAAGGGTGTAACAATTCTATAATCTTTAGCCAACTGAATAATGTGTTCTTTATTCTTATGTATATACACGGAGAGTTGCGCCAGCTTCTTTTTCGCCCAGATCCGGCGGACTATGGGGTCTGGAGCTGAATCAAGAGAGGCGTTAATTATAACGCGTTTACTAAAGGTGACTTTTTGTCCATCGCCAAATTGCAATCGCAGTTTAGCACGGGAGCTCACCAACTGTCCGGTAAGGGAGAAGTCATGTTGAACCTCTACCGGTATCGAGGGGTAAAGTTCGGTTACTTCCCCCTCTTCCCTTACCGCTCCCATAAAAAAGAGGGGCTTGTGCAGTAGCAAATCCACCGCCTGTTGGGTTGAGAGGGTGGTTAAATCCACATAACGCCCCTTGCTGCTATCGGCAATAAATTGCAGATACGCATGGTTGGCATTTGGGCTGGAATTAATCACCACAACCGGTGTGTGACCGAGCTTCATCTCTGCTTCACCGAAATTAGACAGGCCATCACTGCACAAAATGAACTCATCACAAGAATAGCGGTTGAGATCGAGCACCCCCAGTTGAGTACCGCCATCGTAGTCAATCTTTTTCAGGTATTCTTTCAACCCGTCCCAATGCCCGTTCTTCAGG
>JALXCH010000018.1 GCA_026991005.1 Calditrichia bacterium
CAGAATGGGTGCCAGAAGATTCTCCTGCAAAATACTCACATCCAGGCGCTTTACCGGATCCGATTCGTCAAAAGTCCCGGGTTTGGCAGTGAGCTTGTACCAGTTCCCATCAAGGTACATCCCAAATTCGTGGGGCTTCTGGGGTTTGTAGGGTGTGCCACTTCCCATCGGGGTAATTGTAAATTTCTCTTCCACCCGGCGTAAAAATTCCTCTTTACTCAATCCGTTTAAATCCTTGACCACTCGATTATAATCCAGGATTTGCATCTGATTGTGAGGAAAAATGACCGTGAGGAAATAATTGTATTCTTCATCACCCGTATGGTTGGGGTTCTCCCGGCGTTTAATCTCCCGCACTCGCTGCGCTGCTGCCGAGCGATGGTGTCCGTCAGCCACATACAGAACGTCCACTTTTTTTAACAGATCGATAAGCTGCTGAATTACTGCATCGTCCTTTACCAGCCAGAGCGTGTGCTGTACGCCGTCGGAAACAAAATCATATTCCGGTTCCTGCTGCATAATTTGAGTAATCACCTGGTCAATCTCCGGGCGCGCTTTGTAGGTGAGAAACACCGGACCCACCTGGGCATTCTGGTAAAGAATGTGTTTCACCCGATCGTCCTCTTTCTCCTGGCGGGTAAGTTCGTGCTTTTTAATGATGTCCTGTTCGTATTCATCCACCGATGCACAGGCCACCAGTCCCACCTGCTGATGGTTGCCCATAATCTGACGATATACGTAAAACATCGGCTTTTCGTCCTGGACTACCACTCCTTCCTCGATGAAGCGCTTCAAATTTTCCGCTCCTTTACGGTAAACGGCTTCATCATACAGGTTAACCGAGGGGTCCAGATCGATTTCCGGTTTATTCACGTGTAAAAAAGTGTAAGGGTTATCTTTTGCCAGTTCCCGGGCTTCCCGGGAGTCCAGAACGTCGTAGGGGGGTGCTGCTACTTTTTCTGCCAGATCTTTGCGAGGACGCAATCCACGAAAAGGTCTTACCGTCGCCATAGTACCTCCGATTTTTAGTTCATGTAACAGGGGAATATATCGGTTGTGGAAAATATAAGCAATGTAAGAAATATTTTTCACATTCTGTGAAAAGCGAAATTATCGGGGACGTCCCCAAAAAATCTTTTGGTAAAGAGATGAAAAAAGTTTTGGTCCGTTTTTAACACAACAATAGCGGGAAATGAAAAATCCATATCGTGTGGGAAAGCTGAAATTAGTAAGGTGTTTTCGAGCACAATAAAAAACGCCGGGAAAAATCTCCCGGCGCTAATTATATTCAACCGTTTGTCCTGTTTGTTACGAAGAGAAAAATAGCGAGCGATTATCTTCAATATCGGCGTTTTCTTTCAACTTCTGGTACCATTCGGTGAAAAAGCGCTGCCGTTTCTGGTTCAGGAGCTGATTTTTCAGGAACCCGCGCTGTTGAGCATATTTCTTGGCGTCAAACGGCGTTCTTTCGATGACTTCGATGAAATAGAATCCCCGATCCGTCTCCAGCATCCGGGAAGGCTTGTGCAGATCCAGGGTAAAGGCAGCGGCCTGGATTGTTGCACTCCGCCCGATTTTGGGGATAGGATCGCTCCAGCCAAACTGAACAGTTGTGTCCAGTTTCACCCGATTCTGATCGAAACTCCGGGCTATTTCATCGAAACTTTTATGTTCGTTAATCATTTGCTGAATCTTTTCGGCGAACTGGCGGGCACGCTCTTTCCGTTTTTGATGTTCGATTTTGCTTTTGCAAATTCCTTTTACTTCCTCGAAGGGCCGGTAACCTGCCGGTTTAATTTCGGCCACCTGAAATACCACAAATCCCCGTCGGGTGCGATACACTCGCGAAATATCGCCTTTTTTGGCTTTAAACGCCCAGTCAGCCGCAGCTTTCATACTACCAAATCCGGGAATAAAGCCCCGATTGTTAAACTCGGTGGTTTGTTTGATTTCGTATTTCAACTTATCGGCCGCCACTTTGAATCCATCCTCTTTGGCTAGTTCCAGAAAATCGTTCGCCTTGCGCTGGGCTTCTTCGATGGTCAGGGCACTGGCAGAAAATTTGAGCAGAATATGTGCGGCATGCACCATCTCTTTGCCTTTTTCCTTCTTCTTTTCGATAATTTTGATGATGTGCAGCCCAAACTGCGTTTTTACCGGCCCCACAATGTCCCCCGGTTTCCCGGAAAATGCTGCCTTCTCAAATTCCGGAACCATCCGTCCCCGCTCGAAAAATCCCAGGTCTCCATGATTGCTTTTGACAGAGGGGTCTTCCGAATATTCGTCTGCTAACTGGTTGAAATCCGCTCCGGAGCGGGCATCCTTTAAAATATCCTCTGCCAATCGGTACACCCGGGCACTATCTTCCGGGGAGGGTGCGATGGAAAAGAGCACATAATTTAATTTGCGCTTTTCTTCCACTTTGAAATCATCTTTATGCTCTTCGTAATATCGGCGCATTTCTTCTTCACTTACCTGAATCGAATCCCTGGCAAAGGCGGCAGCCGGAATGTAGAGGTAGCGAATCCGTGCTTTCATGTTCCGCCGCATGAATTCGGATTTAATTTCCTCTTCCGTCACCATCACCGAAGCGGTAATTATGTCCTGCAGTTTCTGGTACGGAAGCACTTCCCGATAGTAGTCTTCCACGGGTTTCCAGTTGATTTCGGGATTCTGCAGCGCCTGACGATATTTCTCCATATCGAACTTGCCGTTCGTCTGGAAGTTGGGATTCTCGCGCAACTCCTGGGGCGGATTCTGGGTGATTTGCAAATAAATTTCCCGGTCGGTTACCACGATGTTGTGT
>JALXCH010000019.1 GCA_026991005.1 Calditrichia bacterium
TGCCTGGAATGCCTATGATAATAATAATGAAAACATTCTGGAACTAAATGGTGCTCTGGATTTAACGGGAGCGACAAATCCCAAGCTGGCATTTTACCAGATCTGTAAAACCGAAGGTGGATATGACTTTGGTTACGTGGAATACAGCACGGATGGCGGAACTACCTGGACGGCTTTCCCTGCCAGCACCTATATGGGACAGGGAGATTACAGTGATGAACGATTCGATGAAGATAGCTATCCCATTTGGGGCACCTCGAGTGTTACTCCTTCGAACGACTGGTGGCAACTGGAAGTGTTCGACCTCTCTTCCTTCGTGGGCGAACCGAATTTCAAGATCCGCTTCCGTCTCTCGTCCGACGGCTCTATCACCCGTTACGGCTGGCTCATTGACCTGGTTACCGTAGGGGTACCCGGAGCCAATCCCATTATGGTGGTGCAACCCACTCAATTAAGCGATACCTTGTTGGTCAATGCCACCAGCACCCTTAGCTTTACCGTAAGCAACAACCAATCTCTGATGAGCACCCTTACCTTCACCATTACCGAAGATCCTCAGGTGGATTGGCTGACCGTTTCTCCCGATTCCGGTGAACTGGGTGCCAATTCCAGCGCCACTATTCAGGTTAATCTGGATGCTACCGGGTTATCTACCGGATTGTATCAAACCAATCTCATTGTTTCCGGAAACGATACCACCAATGCCACCGATACGGTGATGGTTTCCATGTGGGTGAATGCTTCACCCGAAATTGCTGTCAATCCGGATTCAATTTATTTCTCCCTGATGACCAACCAGACGGACAGCGCTACATTCTTTATTAAAAATGTAGGAGCTGGCCCGTTGAATATTTTAGGAATTGAAGATGAAGAAGTTTCCTCCCGGAATTGGAAGCCGCTGTATCAGCAGGAGGTACATCACACACCGATGTACAACAAAGGTGCTTTCGAACCAACCTACGGCGAACAAACCAAAGGCTCGGGCGGTCCCGATCCCTTCGGTTACAAATGGATTGACAGCGACGAGCCCAATGGCCCCGTCTATCAGTTTACCGATATTTCCACTACCGGAACCCCGGTTACTCTGCAACCAACGGGTGGTTTCGATCCCTACGACGAAGGTCAGGCGCAGATTACCCTACCGTTCAACGTGAAATTCTACGGGCAGAGCTACAATCAGATTCAGGTGAACACCAACGGATTTATTACCTTCGACATGAACTTCTGGGCAAATGCTTTTAGCAATGCGGCAATTCCCGATCCCTCCGATCCCAACGGCATTGTAGCCGTATTTTGGGATGACCTGGATGGTCGGTCCGGTGGTGAAATTTACACCCAACAGATTGGAAACAAATTCATCATCCAGTGGGATAACTGGGGTCATTATCCGCAGGGTACCGAAGCCATGAAATTCCAGGTAGTCCTCTTCCAGGAATCTTCCACCATATTGCTGGTGTACGAACATATCGATGATCAAGGTTCCTCCACCTATGGTATCGAGAGCATGGACGGAACCATGGGATTGCAGATTGCTTACAACCAGAACTACGCTCACGACCAGTTGCTGGTGAAGATTAGCAAAGGAGCGGACTGGCTGAGCGAGAATCCCACTTCTGGCACATTGGCTCCTGGAGATTCCATGGCAGTTACCCTCGTGGCTGATGCTGCCCAGTTGTTCGGAGGTACTTACCTGGCCAATGTGGTTATCTCCAGCAACGATCCGGTGAATCCCACCTACAAATATCCCAAAGTCCGACTGGACGTTACGGGAATTCCCGATATCTCCACCAGTCCCGATTCCATATTGTTCGATACAACTTTTGTGGGACAGACTCCTTCTCTACCTCTTTTCGTCAATAATATAGGTACAGATACGCTGCGTATCGATAGTATTGTAATTAACAATCCGGTGTTCTCCGCCGATACCAGCAGTCTGGTACTACCGCCACTTTCGGGCGATACGGTGTACATTTTCTTCAATCCCTTAACTCCTGGAGACTATTCCGGAGACATATTGGTGTACAGCAACGATGCGGACACCCCTGTGGATTCGACCTATGTACATGCAGTTGCGGTAGAAGGTCCAGTGATTCTGGTGGATCCGGTAGTGATTAACGAAATGCTGAACGAAGGCGACTCTCTGGATGTGCCCATTTCCATTTCGAACATAGGTGCCAGCAATCTGGAATGGAGCGCCTCTCTGCAAAACAGCAAAGCAAACGGGACTGTGGAAATTAATTTACCGGCCACTCAAGGTGGTGTTGCCAGTAAAGATGCCAAGCAATCTCCCCAGGGCAATGCTCATTCTGCCCATTCGGGTTATCATCACACCATGTCGGCTGGTTTGCAATCTCCTTTCCGCAACCCGGTTGACGTGCTGTTGATTACGCCCGATCCGGATCCCACGCTCATTGTAAACGCCCTGAATGCATTTGGAGACATCAACGTCACCGTTTTCCCACAATCCAATCTGGGCTCCATCACCGTGAACGACCTGCTTCCCTACCCGGTAGTTTATGTGTACAACGATTATAAATGGGAATCCCCGGGCGGTTCCTCCACGCTCATTGGTGATGTGCTGGCAGACTATATCGATGCTGGTGGTAAGGTAATTGACAACCTGTACACCCACAGCTTTGACGATTGGGGTATGGGTGGCCGCTACATTACCCAGCAATATGCTCCGTTTACTACCGCCACACAGGACTTCTGGGTTCCTTCTACCATGGGAACAGTGTACATGCCGGATCATCCCATTATGGCCGGGGTAACCACTGCAGGACAAACGTTCGGTTATCAGGATCCCGGTCTGGCACCCGGCGCAGACCGCATTGCTGATTGGGACAGCGGGCAGATTTTCATTGCTGCCAATCAGAATGTGGTGGCATTTAATCTGATGCCGCTGGATCCGCAGAATAACGCACTCACCTGGACTGGTGATGTACCTCTGCTATACCATAATGCCATTCTCTGGCTGGCCGGTGGTGGTAGTTCTGCTTCCTTCATTAAACTGCTGGAACCCACTTCGGGTGTTGTGGCACCTGGGAATACCGCAACTCTTACTGCTCGCCTCTATGGTGTAACCCAGACCGCCCGGGATGATACTTTCAACATCAACATCCGGATTGATTCTAACGATCCTTCTACACCCACGGTTCTGGTGGATGTGACTCTGACGGTGATTACAGGCATCAACGGTACGCAGATTATTCCTACTACCTATGACGTGTCGCAGAACTATCCGAACCCCTTCAACCCGACAACCACCATCAAATACCAGTTGCCGGAAGCATCGAAGGTGAAACTGGTGATCTACAACGTGCTGGGTCAGAAGGTACGCACGCTGGTGAACAAGCGGATGCAACCGGGTTACTATCAGGTGGTCTGGGATGGGCGCAACGATCAGGGTGTCCAGGTTTCCAGCGGAATTTACATCTACCGCTTCGAGTCCGACGGCCTGACCCGCACCATGAAGATGATCTTGATGAAGTAAAGGAAATAAGGCTTTAGAGCCAACAAAAAGCCCGGCGGGAATTCTCCTACCGGGCTTTTTCTTTTAGCTCATAAATAGGTTGGGAACATTTTTAGCCAGGTTCTCCTGAGCCGGTTACGAACGGAGCGAGTTCAGGAGAAATTTATTGCCCAAGATACCTCGGAAAAAACGAAGAAGAAAATTCCAATTCCCAAAAAACAAATCACAAATAACAAATGTCAAATTCCAAATAACAAATTTCAAATCCCAAACGTTAAATTCCAAATAACAAATTTCAAATCCCAAATGATTTGGTAGATTCTCTCCTAATCATTATCCGAACTTTCCATTCGTGCCTATTCGTGTAATTCGTGGTTAAATGCAAAATGATTTTGAAGCGATGATTACGGGGATGAAGATGAATAGAACAAACTGCGTTGTGCAGTTTTCCAGATCTGGTAAAATCCCGAAAAATTCTCTGGACAAGAGCGAATTCAAAAGAGATGTCGCGGTTGAAATATAATGCTTCGATAGAGACGCGTTACAGAAAAAACTTTTCAGCAATTTGACGATAATTCATTATATAAACACCCTGAACAACTTGCTCAATCTCGCCATCGTAAACCAGAAATTCCTTCAGGATTCGACCCGGAAACAATTTTCGGAAATACATTAATCCTTTTAAAAAATGGCTGGTAAATGTTTGCGCAGATTTTACCTCCGAGGTAATGAACCGAGATCCTTGTTTAAAAACCACATCCACTTCATTGTGATGACTATCTCTAAAATAGTAAAGGTTTGGTTCCATTCCCCGATTGAAGCGTGCTTTCATTAGTTCAGTGATAACCAGATTCTCGAACACTGCCCCCCGTAACGGATCCCGGGAGAGTTGATTGGGAGCTTCAATACCAAGAAGATAAACAGCTAATCCCACATCGTAAAAATAGAGTTTGGGCGATTTAATGAGGCGTTTCTTAATATTCTCAAAATAAGGCGGCAACAAAAAAGCCACGTATGATGCTTCCAGAATAGAAAACCAGGATTTAATGGTAGGCACACTTACTCCCACTTCGCTGGACAATTGATGGGCATTAAAAATTTGTCCAATTCGGCCAGCACATAAACGAACAAATTTCTGAAAAGTGAGCAGATCTTTGATATGAATGAGTTGTCGTAAATCTCGTTCAATATAGGTTTCGTAGTAACTCCGATAAGCAATGGTAGGATTCAGGTTGTTCCGATAAATCCCAGGATAAAATCCCTTATACATCAATTCATCAGTCGATAGATACTTAATGTACTCCTTTATTTCAATTATGGAAAAAGGTAACAGTTTAAGCAGAACCGTTCTCCCAGCCAGTGACTGGGTAATATTATTCATTAGTGAAAATTGATTACTGCCAGTTAAAATATATTTTCCTTTTTCTGCTGAATTATCCACCATTTCTTGGAGATAGGACAAGATATTAGGTGCCCGTTGAATTTCATCCAGAATAGCACCATCCTGAATTTCCTTTAAAAATGCACGAGGATCACTTAAAGCCATTTCTCGCAGATCGGGATTCTCCAAACTGACATATTTTTTATCGGCGAATAACTTTTTCACCAATGTGGTTTTACCGGACTGGCGTGGGCCGGTTATGGTAATCACAGGATACTGCCGGGCTAATTCTAATAAAAGGTTCTCAAGTTGTCTGTTTATCAGCTCCATATATGCGCAATTTTAAAGTTCAACTTTAATTTTGCACAAAATTTAAGGTAAGTTTGCCTGAAAAACAAATTATTTCTTCATTTAAATTAAAACATTACACAATATTGTATGTAACATGAGAATTTGGAATTTGAGATTTGTTATTTGGTAATTTATCTCAGGAAGCATCTGCCTGGAACACCACACAGAAAAGAACGATTGATTAAGTATTCACCGTTTTAGTTTAAACTATTTTCCGGGTTTCGTTTGGCAATTCTTTAAGCTTCCGATAAAAAGTAGCCCGACTAATTCCTAATTTTCCCCAGGTTTCAGCAGTCCATTGTCTTCCGAAACGCTGAAGCGCTTCGTTAAATAAACTATTTTGAAAATCATGTAAACTAATATTTTTTTCAAGCAAAAAATCCAGAATAGCAGAAGCATTTAACAAATTCCGGGTATGATTGGATTGTTCGTTTCGAAACTGTTTTAAATCCAGAATGGAAGCAATAATATCATCCAACGAAACTTGGGGAAAAGTGGGCGAAAGATTTTTAACGCGATCCAGAATAAATCGCAGCGTACGCAAATTCCCGGGATAATGAAATTCATGAATTAAAAAATGTGCTGCCGCAGGACTAAATTGCACCTGGGGCAAATAATATTTAATAAAAGCAGAAATATCTTCCCTTCTTTCCCGCAGGGGTGGAATATGAATATGGAATTTCCGCAACCGATTGTACAGGTCTTCCCGAAATTTACCCGTTTCAATTAATTTCGGTAAACCCCGATTTGTAACGGCAATAATTCGCCCTTTGAATTCTTTTTTATCATGTTCGCCCAAACGGCTAAACGTGCGCGTTTCCAGTATCTGCAATAATTGGATCTGCGAATCTAGATCCAGATCCCCGATTTCATTAAGAACCAGCGTTCCCTCTCCGACCTCTTCAAAACTCCCGGGGTGATCTTTAGCGCCAGTGTAAGCGTTGCGGGCCGTTCCAAATAATTTAGCAAAAAGTAAATTCTGGGGATAGGCACTGATGATAAAATTCATAAACGGTTTCTTAGCTCGCCGGGATCGCAAATGAATGGCATGAGCCAGAGTATCCTTCCCTACCCCGGTTTCTCCGGTAATTAAAATTGCATCCTCCGAATCCTTAAGTTTTTCTACCATTTTTAGTAAACTTAATGTATGCGGATCCCCTACGACAAAACCGCATCGGAGATAAGCACTTCGTAACGAATTACGAGACTGTTTTTCAAGATAATATCCAATTTTTTCCTTCAAACTCTTTACGGCACCGGATATATCCGTAACCTCCAGAGGAACAGCATCCAGTGCGTACACACGCATAAATATGTCCGATACAGCAAACCGGGTAACCAGCACTGCAGGAGTTTGTATCCCCGATTTCCTTACTTTTTCCAGGACGCGCATTCCTTCCAGAGATGGGTTATGTCCAAAATAATGATGCGATGGGATATCGGGTTTAGGCAAGATTCGCAAATCTATGATTAACGCATCCGGATTTTTATCATGAATAGCATTTAAAAAATTTAAACTATCGTAGTATTGTATAACCTCTTCGTCCGGAAATGCCTTTTGCACAATATTTTTAAGATAATTCTCATCATCTAATACAAGAATCATGGTCATGCTCCTTTAGGTAATTTACCAAAAATAAGTTTAATGGTAAATTCCGTTCCCTCGCAAAAAGTAGACCTCACGGAAATTTCTCCGTATTCAGAAAAGAATTCTTTGACCCCAGAAAGTCCATATCCCCGCTCTTTCTTGGATTTACCATACGAGAACCCAGGGGTAAATATCTTTTCTACAATTTCCGGATGCATTCCCCGGGCATTATCTTTTATTGTGATGGTTAATTCATCCATACTCGATTGGGCACGTACTAAAATCTGATTTAATCTTGGAGGACATTGTCCCATATTTTCGAATGCTTCTACGGCATTTTCCAGAATAGCCAGAAATGCTTTGCGAAATTTGATGATTTCATCAGGGAAATACCGATAAGGGAATTCCACCTGGACCTGCGTCCGAAATACAATATGATTCTCGTGATGCTTTTGTTGCACATCATTAACTGCCAGGAGAAGCGCTGAACTAATGACATCCAATTTTGCATTTTCTATTAATTCTTTAAATTCCGATTTTAACTTCAAAAGCTGTTTAATCCGATGTTGCAATTGATTCAAAATAATTTTTCTCCTGGGAGTAATATTCGGAGACCAACGATAGAACCAGATAATCATTGTAATAAAAACAAGTTGTAATACCAGTTTTCGATAGAATCGGCGCCACCGTTTAGGAGCACTTATGAATTCATATCGTACTTTCTTTTGAGAAAGATATTTTCGAAAAGATTCCACCTCACTTTGAGCGGATTCGATAATTCGGGATTCATTTTGTTCAATCCCTTTTAGTAAATCTTGCATGGTGGTTGCAAGTTTATGAAATAGTGCTTCTCCCTGCATAAAATTCAACGTTTCTGCCGAGGGAATACTCCGGTTTTCATCCATTTTGCGGCGCAACCGTACAAACAAAACAATGATAAGAGTAAGAGCCAGCACCCCCGGGATATAGCCGGAAACCTGAGCCAGAGCATTTTCAACAAGACGCTTCTGCCGGACTTTGGTGTTGATTTCTTCACGTAATTTGAGATATTTCTGGGTACTATCCGGTAACAAATAATTTGCCACCGTTAGAGCTTTTTCTACTAAAAACAATGCCTTTTCACATTCAAAAAAATTATTTAACCGGCGAGCTCGTTGAATCCAGGAATAAATATTTTGCAATTCCGATGGGATTCTGTTGATTAAAATAGATACCTCATAAACTCTATCCTCCTTATTCTGCCAGATCGAGGATCCTAACAACACCAGGTCTTCGATTCCATCTTTGTTGATATCTTTATAAAAAAATGGGAGTGCATAGCTGTATGGATTGGCCAGAGAATTTTGGTAGCGCGTTTCTGGATGATTAAAACTAAATATAGAATATCCCGTTGCAAAAGAAAACGAAAGGATAAAATCCCTGTAAAAGGGAAAGGCATCAACATCAGTTTCTAAATTTATATTACGGGGATGAAAAATTTCGTTATCAAAGAGGTAAATATTGCCCAAAATGTACACATAAGGAGCACTTACGCACATTTTAAACGGCCGGGTGCTCCACATCCGAATCACCTGTCCCATAATGCTGGTAGTACCAATAGTATCGTTCTGGCTAATTCGGTAAAATGCCAATAACGACTTAACCTCGGTAAACTTATCCCCAAATCTTTGATATCCCGGAGAAAATGCAATTGTGTCTCCCTGGCAGGTACCCAGACGAGGATAGAATGTAACAAATTTATCTCGATATTTTTTCCACAATATATGGGAATTCCAGTTATAAAATTTAAACACACGTTTAATTTTACCCGAAATCGTTCGGATTTGAAATTGATTTTTTGCCCAGACTCCCAGCAGCGAGTCATTGAAAATTTGTACATAATAGGTAGTTTTTGGAACCTGAAACTCCGCTATTTGTTTGCCCTGATTTAACAAAACTATCTTTTTCGGGAAAAGTACAGCCACTGTCTTATAGTGATAATTTTCGATAAAGAAGGTTCTTTTTCTTCGAATTAGATGCAGACCTTGCGATTTGCTCCAACGGAAAAATCCCTCCGGCGTGCTTAAATAAAGGAATCGACCATCCCATCCTCCCCATTCAATATTTTCAATTCCTAAAAGTAGCGAATCCTGTTTTTCATAAACAAACTGTCCTTCATTTTTAACTCTGGTAATAGGGAATAAAAGCCCTTCTTTAGATAAAGCAAATATTGTATCGCCATGAGCATAAGTAAAAATGGTGGGAGATAAAATAGTAAAGGTTGTCCATTCCAGGGGATTTGCCTGGATGGTGGTAACATAATAGCATAGAATGATTAATATAAATTTTATCAATTTCATTTTAGTTCATAAACCATAATTTGATTTTTTGTAATATATAAAAATTTCTTTAGCTCCGGAATAAACCGATAATGAAATGAATCTGCAAAATGACCAAAAACAGTTTTTGAGATCTCGTTAAAATTGGCATCCAGATGGTAAAAAGTAACAAACTTGCTGATTTTCCCCCACCGATCACGCCATTGCCCTTTTG
>JALXCH010000020.1 GCA_026991005.1 Calditrichia bacterium
GGATCCGGTGTATGGGAGCCATGATAATGTTGAAGAAGGCATCGAAATCCCCAAAGGAGCGGTGGTGGAGTTTTTCTGTCCCGAGTGCGGGGTGAGTTTGAAATCGCCGGACGAGACCTGTGTGTTATGTGCTTCCCCCATGTTTGTGTTTCACCTCCCCAAAGGGGGTATTGTGGAAGGTTGCCTGAAGAAGGGATGCTTCTATCACAAAATGAAGATTGTGGCTGCGGAGGAACAACTGGGACGCCTGTTCGAGGACAGTACGCTGGAATCGTTCCTGTAAAAATAAACAGTGGGGCATAGTAGGGGGGTGGAGAAATAAAAGGATTCCAAATTGATTTTCCGGAAGGGGCGTATTACATTTTGCCATATTTAAACCGGAGGCAAGGATGAATATCGGGGACCTTTTGACGGAAGAGCTGATTATTGAGGATTTGAAGGGTGAGAATAAGTTTGAGGTGATTGAAGAATTACTGGATTTACTGGTACGTGCCGGGAAGGTAGAAGATCGGGAGACGGCGTTGAACGATTTGATTGAACGGGAGCAATATTTAAGCACAGGATTGGAGCGACATCTGGCGGTTCCCCATGCAAAAACCTCAGCCGTGCGTGAGTTGTTGGTCAGTTTCGGGCGTAGTTTAAAGGGATTGGATTTTGATACACTGGACGGTAAGCCAGCGCATTTTATTTTTCTGGTTCTTTCGCCCCGGGACACCTCCGGTCCCCACATTAAAACACTGGCGCAAATTACCCGTAACTTCCGGGACGACACCATCCCCGAACAACTGATGAATGCCAAAAGTCGGCGGGAAATCCTGGAGATTATTCAAAATTTTAAATAGATGAGGGTCCTTTGGATATATTTGAGGTGCTCCAGCCAGCTATTGCGCAAATTCAGCAGGAGTTGCAAAAAAGTATTCAGGATAGTTTTCCCCGTACCTTAAAAGACCCCATTCGTTATTTTCTGGAAACCACCGGTAAAAAAGTGCGTCCCCTGCTCACCATGTATTCCTGCGAGCTGGTGGGAGAAAAGGCGGAAGCTGCGTTACCGGCTGCGGTGGCAGTGGAGTTATTTCACGATTTTACTCTGATTCACGACGACATTATGGATCAGGACACTTTGCGCCGGGGGCGTCCCACCATTCATGTGAAATGGGACGAAGGTACGGCCATTCTGGTGGGAGATGCACTCATTGGAATGGCTTACCGCAATTTGTTACAAAGTCGCAGCAATCGCCTTTCCGAGCTGGTGGCTCATTTCAGCGAGGCACTGGTGAAGGTGTGCGAAGGGCAGGCGCTGGATAAGGAATTTGAGCAACGCTCGGAAGTAACGGTGGAAGAGTACCTGGATATGATCTCCAAAAAAACGGCCTGGTTGTTTCGGCTCTCCTGTCAGTTAGGCGGAATCATTGGCAAAGCCGGGGAGGAGCAGCTTCGTGCTCTGGTGGATTTTGGATACCACATCGGTATGGGATTTCAGATCCAGGACGATTTGCTGGATTTTGTGGCCGACCAGAGCAAGCTGGGGAAGGCGGTGGGCAGCGATTGGAAGCTGGATAAAAAGACCTATGTCACGTTAAAATATCAGGAAAAATTAAAAGAGGATCCGGCGCTGGCTCGGCGTTATCCGGCGAATGTGTGGGAATTTGCCTCTCTTGGGGAATTAAAAGAGGCGCTGTATGAACTGGGGATTGTGGAGGAAACCCGAAAAATGGCGGAGGAATATTTCACCTCGGCACTGAATGCCCTTCGGCAGATTCGCCCTTTAAATAGCGAAAATGTTCTTTACCAGATTGTTCGCTTTCTACAGCAGAGGCAGTATTGAAATAGATTGCCGGGAGAAATTTTTTGCGGGATAAAATTATTTAACCGCAGTAGGCGCTACAAAATCCCATGTAAAAAATTCCAAATAACAAATTCCAAATTCCAAACCTCAAATAATTAAGCAGATTTTTTCCAGACTTAATTTTATTTTTCATTCGTGTCAATTCGTGTGATTCGTGGGCAAGTAATTTGTGGGTAAATGCCCATTCGCATTATTCGTGGTTAAGTGCCAGACTTGCCCGGTAAGAATATTTCCCGGCAAATCTTTCAGTTAATCTTTATTGAAATACAACAAACAAACGTGCTTTACCGGTTTGTACCCGCTCATCCCGGGAAATAGAATTCAAAAGATTTTGGGCATCTCCGGAATTTTTATTTATATTAAGTTGTTTTTAAATTCCCAAGCAGGCTCCTCGAATTAGAGCCGAAATACCCGTTTCGCTGGACAATAAAAAACCTTCAATGTAAACAGACAGGACACGTCATGGGAAAGAAGAAAAAAATCAAACAGGAAAAGAAAGAACGAACCACAACCCGGAGTACGAAAGATTGGATCGAATATCTGGAACGTCCCCGCGCCATAATTGGTTTTTTCATTTTACTTTTCATTCTGATTTCCATCCTGTACCAACCGCTGGTTTATCAAAACATGGAACCGGCTGGTGGGGACATTATCTCCGGCATCGGGAAAACCCACCAGATGAAGGAATGGGAAAAACGCACCGGTCATTATCCCCTGTGGAATCCGGCCATGTTTGCGGGAATGCCCATGTATCACCGATTTCACGCCAAAGTATGGTCGTTCGACACCCTGCTCAACGCACTGGATTTTTTAGGGGATTGGCGGCTGTGGTACTTTCTGGCCGGAGCACTGGGAATTTTTCTTCTAATTAAATTTCTGGGGCTCTCGGCTGCGGTGGGTTATCTGGCGGCACTGGGATATGTACTCATGCCGCATTTTCAGGCATTGATTATCGTGGGGCACTTTGCCAAATTCCGCGCCCTGATGTGGATGCCCTGGGTATTGCTCACCGCACTGATGCTCATCCGGAAACCGCGTGCGCTGAACATGCTGCTGTTTGCTCTGGCACTGGCCATGCAGTTCCGTACCCAGCACTACCAGATTATGTTTTACACCCTGCTGCTGGTGCTGTTTGTAGCGGTACCTTTTCTGTATCGCCAGATTAAAAACGGTGAATGGGGCCCCTTCGGTAGAACTTTAATTTTCGGGGTACTGGCTCTGGTGCTTATGCTGCTTTATTCCGCCCAGAATTTGCTGTCCATCAAAGAATACACCCCCTACTCCACCCGCGGCGGTCATGCCATTTCGTTAAAAACCCAACAACAGGATCAGAAACAAAGTAAGGGGGTGGGATTCGATTACGCCACCAACTGGTCGTACTCGGTTTCCGAATGGTGGAACCTGATTATTCCGAAATTCCATGGCGGCACTTCCAGCGAACGCTACACCGGAAATGCCGTTCCTCAATTTAAGAATCGAGAACTGCCCACCTATTGGGGCAGCATGCCCTTTACTCAATCCTACGAGTATCTGGGGATACTCATTGCTTTCCTTGCTCTGGTAGGTGTGTTTTTCCGCTGGAAGGATCCCGTGGTCAAAAGCCTCACCTTCCTTACCATTCTGGCATTGCTAATGTCCCTGGGCAAACATTTTGCCGGGTTGTACAAACTGTTCTTTTATTACGTCCCCTATTTCGACAAATTCCGTGTGCCCATGATGATTCTGACGCTGGTGATGTTTAATACGATGATTCTGGCTGCCTACGGTGCTTCTTTTTTACTGGAGGCGGATTGGAATCGTAAGGAAGTTCGCACCCGATTTTTCACCCTGGCAGGAATTTTTGGCTTTCTATTGCTCCTTCCTCTAATTTTCGGTTCCTCGTTTACCCTTTCTCAGCCGGGTGAAGCCCAGCGTTACGGCCAGCAAGTATTAACCATGCTCAAAAAGGTGCGTCTGGATATGTTACGCACCTCCACCCTCACCACTCTCTTTTTCTTTATTGTGGGAATTGCCAGTATTCTGGCATACCAGAAAAAATGGATTAACAGAGGCACCATGATGGCTGCTTTTCTGTTGGTGGTTACTTTTGATTTGTTTTTACTGGATTCTCATTACGTGAAAGGAAAATTCATCGATCCGGAACTGGCCAAACAACAGCACTATCGTCCCACAGCCATCGACCAGGAACTGCTGAAAGACAATTCCCTGTATCGGGTGTTTCCCATGGGACAACTGTTTCAGGATACCCACTGGAGTTACTACTACCAATCCATTGGCGGCTACTCCCCCGCTAAAATGCAAACCATCCAGGAACTGGTAGATAATTGCCTGTACCAATCGCTGGGGGATGGGCTGCCCATTAACTGGAATGTAGTGAACATGTTGAATGTGAAATACCTGATTGCCCAACAACCCATCCAATCCGCGCATTTGCAGCCCGTAGCCAGCGACTCCCGCAAGAAGCTGTACGCCTATCGGAATCTGCAGGCCTTACCCCGTGCCTTTTTTGTGAAAAATTTTCAGGTAATTGCCGATGGCGTGAAGCGGCTGCAAATGCTCAACAACAGCGATTTTAATCCTGCAGAAACCGCCATTCTGGAGCAGGAGCCTGCCGTGCGACCGGAAACGCCGGACACCACCTCGGTAACCATCACCACCTGGGAGCCGGAAAAAATCGAGATGAAAACCTTCTCGAACCGGCCGGCACTGCTGGTACTTTCGGAGTCTTTTTATCCTCCCGGCTGGTACGCCATGCTGGACGGAAAAGAAAAGCTCCCCATCTACAAAACCGACCATCATCTGCGAAGTGTGGTGGTTCCCTCCGGAAATCATGAAATTGGATTTTACTTCCATCCCGGTTCGTACTATGCAGGTCTGGAAATCTCCCTGCTCAGTTTAATTGCCACCTATTTTGCCCTGTTTATTATGCTGTATCAGGATGCATATCGCTGGTTTGTTCGACTGGTGAGTAAGAAAAAGGCGTCTGCTTCATGAAAGGGGTGCTGGTCATCAGCTATTATTGGCCACCCTCGGGAGGACCGGGTGCTCAACGGGTAGTTAAATTTGTGCGTTACCTGCCCTGGTTTGGCTGGGAACCCATTGTACTCACCGTTGAGAAAGGGGAATTTCCGTACCACGATCCCTCTCTGGCCGAAGATGTACCCGAAGATTTACCAGTATTCCGTGCCCGTAGTGTGGATCCTTTCGCTATTTACAAAAAATTCACCGGTCGTTCCCAGGCGGAGGGTATTCCCGTGGGTTTGCTAACGCATCGGCCCCGCAGTTTTAAGGAACAGCTCGCCACGGCAGTGCGCTCCAATGTGTTCATTCCCGACGCCCGTATCGGTTGGGTGCCCTTTGCCCGGCGCAAAGCGATGCAAATTATTCGGAGATATCCCATCGATCTGGTGTTCGTGTCCTCACCTCCCCATTCTTCTCAGCTTATCGGCACCTATATTAAAAAGAAAGTGGGAATTCCCTATGTTGCCGATTTACGCGATCCCTGGACGGACATTCGTTACTATCAGTTTGTGCAACGCAGCCACCTTACCCGGAAGTTAGATGCCCGGCTGGAACGCAAGGTGCTGGAAACTGCCGATGCCATAACCACAGTGAGCCGGGACCTGGTACGGTTATTCAATAGCAAAACCAGCCGGGATATTACGGCAAAATCTTATGTTCTGCCCAATGGGTACGACGAGCTGGATTTTCTGGGACTGACCTACCAGCGTTCTACTCGCTTCACCATTCTGCACACGGGAAATATGCAGGAGCATCAGAATCCGGAATTGTTGTGGCGGGTGCTGGAGGATTTATTCCATCGGCAACCGGAATTGCGGGAGAAGTTGCGGGTGCAGCTCATCGGGCGGGTGCATCCCGCGGTTCAGGAGGCTATTCGGCAGCATCAGCTTCAGGATGTGGTGGAATTTCTTCCCTTTCAGCCCCACAACGAAATTGTCAAACGCATGAAACAGGCCGATTTGTTGCTCATGGTCATTCCCCGGGTGGAAAACAACTTGGGTATTGTCACCGGCAAGTTTTTTGAATACCTGGGTTCGAATCGCCCGGTGCTGGTGATTGGCCCCCCACAAAGCGATGCGGGACGAATGCTGGCTCCGGTGGAAGGCAGCAAAATTGTGGATTATGAAGATGTGGCGGGATTAAGGGATTATTTAAAGAATGCGTTATCTTTCTGGGAACAGCGTATCTGGGATTTTGACAATAGCCAATATGTGGAGAGATTCTCTCGCAAAAAATTAACTCTTCGTCTGGCCGATATTTTCGATCGGCTTACCCACACCTGAGCAATCTTCAGAGGGATAATGAGCATGGAATGAGCAGATCTGTGACAGGTCTGAAGAGGTGCATCACAAAATCTTAAATCCCAGATCACAAGAAAAAAGCGCAAATCCCAAATGTCATATCATTAAAAAACCGCAATGTTCGCGAAGAAGGCGCAAAGAAATCTCAAATAACAAATCTCAAAATAACAAGTATTTAACCCCAAATATCAAATGAATAGATAAATTCTTCCCAGACCTAATTTTTTTATTTTCCATTCCTGCTTATTCATGTGATTCGTGGTTAATTATACTGGGAATGTTGATGAACAGGGCAAATTATGTAGCCCGGCTCTCCAGAGCCGGTAACACTCCCGGTGGGTGATGAATGCTGCTTCGCAGCATAACGCCTCGGGAGAGGCGTGCTACAAAAGGTAAAATTCCAAAAAAACAAATCCCACATCCCAAATGATTTGACAGATTTTTTTCTACCCTAAATTATGTCGGTATTTTTCATTCGCGCTCATTCGTGTGATTCGTGGGCAAATAATTCGTGGATAAATTCCCATTCGTCCGATTCGTGGTTTTATTAATTTCGGTGAATCCTGTGGTTGTAAAAACCTGATACGCCCAGGAGAAAAATTACGGTTTCGAGGCCAATTCCACCAGCTTGAGGATGTTCTTTTCCTCCCCAATAACAATGAGCCGATCCTGAGCATGGATTACCGTACGGGATTGCGGATTGTACACAATTTTACCGCTGGCGGTAAAAATAGCCACAATAATAATATTCAACTGTTTACGAATGGGTGATTCGGCCAGGGTCATTCCCACCAGGGTAGAATCGGGATGCACTTCCACCTCTTCTAACTGCAGGTCAATCTGCTTTTCGCGGGCGATGATGTCAATAAAATCCACCACTCCGGGCCGAAGCAGCACTTGCGCCATGCGATGCCCGCCAATTTCGTACGGTTTAACCACCCGATTGGCTCCGGCTTTAAGTAGCTTGGATTCCGTTTCCTCCTCCACCGCCCGGGAGACGATGAACACATTGGGATTCATCACCCGGGCAGAGAGGGTGGTAAACACATTTTCCGCTTCGGTGGGCAACACCGCCACCAATCCCCGCGCCTGACGCACACCCGCCCGTTCCAGCACATCATCCTGGGTAGCATCCCCCTCCACATAAAGATAGCCCAGATCCCGTAAAGTATCGATTTTCACAGGATCGTTTTCCACCACTACAAAAGGGGCTTTATTGGCCTGCAGTTCCAGGCAAATCTGTTTCCCCATCCGTCCGAAACCGCAAATGATGTAATGATTTTTCAGACTGTTCACTTTGCGGGACATACGACGCCTCCTGAGTAAATAATTCTCCAACACCAACTGGGCAACCCGCCCACCGGTGTAGGCAATGGTGACAACACCCAGCACAATAACCCCGATGGTAAACAACCGTCCGGCAGGCGAAAGGGGGTGTACCTCGGCAAATCCGGTTGTGGTAATGGAAATCACCGTCATGTACAGGGCATCGAAAAAATTCCAGCCCTCAATCAGTACATACCCCAGAGCACCAATGAGCACCAACCCAATCAACAGCCCAATGGCCACCTGAACCTGATGCCATGTTTTACTTTCCCTGCTCATCGGTAAACCTTTGCTTCACCTTTTCCACATTTTGAGGTGAAAATAAAATTACTGCTCATTCTGCACCTAATTTCAGTAATATTGCTAACCACAGGTCTTCGAGATTTTTGAAATGGGTCTCCGTCTCCACAGGGTTTATTTCCGCAAATTCACCAGCACCCGTCCCACCTGCTCTCCTTTCAGAATGCGGTCAATCTCCTGGTTTAACTCCTCCAGAGAAACCTCCCGTGCCAGGGAATCCAATCCGGGGATTTTCCATTCCCCGGCTAACAGTTCCCACAATTTTCGTCTCAAAGGCATGGGAGTGGTGGCAGAAGCCACCCCAAACAGGGTTACCCCGCGCAGAATAAAGGGGAACATATTGGTATGCAATTCCGAAGAAGCCACATTGCCCACACACACTACCGACGCTTCGTGCAGGGTAGAACGCAAGACGGTGGAAAGCACATTCCCTCCTACGGTATCCAGCACACCCTGCCAGCGTTTGGAAAGGAGGGGTTTTCCGCTGTGGTCATCCACTTCCTCTCGGGGCAAAACTTCCGCCGCTCCCAGAGATTTTAAAAACTCCTGCTGATTGCTCTTCCCGGTGGCAGCAACCACCCGAAAGCCCAGGTGCGAGAGGAGAGCCACGCCCAGACTTCCCACTCCACCGGTAGCCCCGGTCACCAGTACTTCCCCTTTTTCCGGAGACACACCGTTTTGTTTCATTTTAAACACGGCTTCGGCTGCGGTAAAACCGGCCGTACCCAGAATCATGCTTTCGCGCAAGGTGAGTCCCGCCGGAAGGGGAACAATCCAGGCAGCAGGCACCCGGATGTACTGGCCGAATCCACCGCTGGTGTTCATTCCCAGATCGTAGCCAGTAACAATTACCGGATCGCCGGGACGAAACTGCTCCACCCGGGATTCGACCACTTCTCCGGCGGCATCAATGCCGGGAGTATGAGGATACTGGCGGGTAATCCCTTTATGCCCACGGGCCGAAAGGGCATCCTTGTAATTCAAATCCGAATATTGCACTCGAATCAGTACCTCTCCCTCTGGCAGCTCGGCAATCGACTTCTCCCCCAAAAAGCGACGGAATTCCCCCGGAGTGGGTTCTTCCACAATTAACGCACGAAAACGTTTCTGCTCCACACTTACTTCTCCTCTATCTTTTCCAAACCGTTTCTACATAGCATGCCACAGGGAATTTTAACCAATTTCCTCTATTCTTGCAAAGAAAATCCCATAAACACAAAAAGGCAGAGGAATTCCCCTGCCTTTTAAGTGCACAAATTTTAAAGTCCCGTTCCACTCTCTTAAGCACGCTTACTGTGATCCACGGCCTTCAGAATCTTCAGATTCAACACGATGAAACGAAAGAACTGAATAATTTTGCAATTCATTAGAAATCTATCTTTCTTGGTAATTTCCATGACGTTTCTCCTTGTTTTCGTTTAAAATCTCAACCAATAACCCGTCAGGCATTATTCTGGGATAATACTCCAGCCAATACGGGCCTGTAATTTATGGATAA
>JALXCH010000021.1 GCA_026991005.1 Calditrichia bacterium
TCGGTAATGTACATGCCGCCAATGTCCACGGGAGAGGTTCCCGCATTAAACAGTTCGATCCAGTCGTCGTATTCCCCGTATTCATCGGCACAGCAGGAGTCGTTGCTGGCCATGAATTCGTTCACAATGATGGGAATGGGACGGTTGGTAAACCGGGGTGTGGGATTGTCGAAAGTCATCCAGTTATTGCTGGCATCCGGGTAGCGACCGGAAGAAATGTCAGTGGTCTGCGAACCAAATGTGAGCGTATCGATAGGCGTCGTACCATCCGAGGCAAAAAGCCCGATTTGTTCTCCACCACTACTTAATTTAATATTAACGTGCAACACACCCTGCTCGGGTTGTTTATCCGCCCAGAGCAACAGAAAATGTCCCGGTTGAATGGTGGTCAGTTCCGGTGCCGTGGTGGGAATTTGCCAGGCGGTCGGGTTGGTGAGATCGTCGGTAATGTACATGCCGCCAATATCCACGGGAGTGGTACCGGCATTGTAAATCTCGATCCAGTCATCATACTCCCCAAATTCATCCGCCAGGCAGGAATCGTTACTGGCCAGAAATTCGTTGATGAACAGTGCCTGTGCCGGGATGTTCCCTACCCAGAGCAGTACGAACATCAACAACGTTAAAATGGTAAAGTGTTTCATGATGCGCCCTCCTGAAGTTTAGTTAAGTTCTATGGTTAAACACGATGAAACAAGCCGTGCGAGAGTAAGCTCCGAAAAATCGATGAAACGATTCACCAATCTCCCGAAAAAGTCAGTGGATTATTTTCTCTTCATGAGTCAGCATTTTTTCCAGCTTTTATCTGGCAGCTTCAAGTGTCTTTTAAGGCTTACTCAGTATGTACAAACGAGATTCGGAGTCGCTAACCAGGTAAAATCGGCCATTTGTAAAATCAATCGCAACACCTTCGGCCTTGGTAATGGGCAAAGAAAATTCTTGCAAAACACCCTGATTAATATCCCAGAGAAACAGCGCCTGATCCTGATCGCTCACAATCCAGAAGCGCCCGGCGCTGGTGTCTGCCCATAACCCGGAATAATCCCCCGCAAAATTTAAAGAGATTTGTCGTGTTACCTGAAATTGGGAGTCCAGCACCAGAAACAGACCGGGATTTTTTTCCTTTAGGGCAAAAAAGTGATGCCCGGAATCCAGGCAAATTCCTTCGATTCCGCTATTGTCCGCTCCGCTTAAAAGGCGATGCCGCTCCAGTTCGTTGCCTGCCGAATCCAGTTTAACCAGCTCCCGGGTTTGTTCCTCTGCTACCCAGAGGCAATTTTCCCGGGCATCGTAAGCAATCCCTTCCAGATCGGTTCCCGTATATTTTAGTGTTCGCAGCACCTGTCCCGTTAAGCTGATTTGATACACCTGGTTTGTGCGGTCGCTTACCGTCCAGAGGGATTTTCCGTCCGGATTTAGCGCCAGTCCGGATGGTTCCGGTACGCTTAATTCATAAGTGCCCACCCGTCTGAGCGAAGAATTGGAGGATTCCGGTTCGGTTGTTTCGTTCAGAGAACAGCGAGAAAGAAAAATAATGAAAACGACGGTGAGCCCCAGAGCCCACCGCCGTAAATATCGCTTGCTCATTGATTGGGCGCTCCTGGCGTCGGATTCTGGAAGAATTGCCAGTTATCGCTCCCATCCGGTAAACGACCGTAAGAGACATCGGTGGTTTGCGGACCAAATGTGAGCGAATCAATAACAGTAGTGCCGTTGGGAGCGGTTAAGCCAATTTGCTCGCCACCGCTGCTTAATTTGATGTTCACGTGCAACACACCCTGTTCTGGCTGTTTATCCGCCCACAAAACCAGAAAACCACCGGCGGGAATGGTTGTCGAATCCGGTTGGGTAGTGGGAATTTGCCAGGCCGTCAGATCCGTTAAATCATCGGTAATGTACATACCGCCAATATCCACCGGATTGGGCCCGGGATTGTAGATTTCAATCCAATCGTCGTATTCGCCGTGTTCATCGGCACAGCAGGAGTCGTTACTGGCCAGAAATTCGTTGATGTACAGCACCGGGGGGATGTACCCGACCTGGAAGGAGAGGGTATCCGAAACAGCCGTCCGTCCGCCGGAATCGCTGGCTTTGATGAAGAAATAAATCATACTGCCGTCGTCAAAGGGGCCAATCTGGGCGGTGTAGGTGTCCTCACTTCCCGTCATGGCGGTGGTGTGGATTATAGAGTCCTGGGGACCGTAGGTGAGTTCCACGGTTTGTACATCGCCGTCGGGATCGGTCACCGTGGCAGTAATGGTCACCATATCTCCCGGATTAATAGTATCCGGCGAAACAGTGATGTTGGAAATAGACGGTGGTTGCGGTGCTTGCGCGCCGGTATTGGATGCACCCGGTGTGGGAGTGGTAAAGTTTCTCCACTGATTTCCACCATCGGGATAGCGGCCTTCGGAAACATCTGTGGTTTGCGGACCGTAGGTATATTGATCGACCACGGTAATCCCATCGGGTTCGGTCATAACGATATCTTCGCCTCCGCTGGAAAGTTTAATGTTCAGGTGCAATACACCCTGCTCCGGTTGTTTATCGGCCCACAGCACCAGAAAGCCACCCGGTGCAATTTTGGTTTTCTCCGGATCCGTGTTGGGAATTTGGCTCATCTGTATATTTGCTTTATCGTCCGAAAAGAAAAATCCGGCGATGTTTACCGTATCGGTTCCGTAATTGTAAATTTCAATCCAGTCGTCGAATTCGCCGTTTTCGTCCGCACAACAGGCATCGTTGCTGGCCAGAAATTCATTGATTACCAGTTTGTACTGTGA
>JALXCH010000022.1 GCA_026991005.1 Calditrichia bacterium
GCAACCCTTGTTAAATGAAATTAACTATGAATTGCTTAGAAAAAAATTTCGTTAGTGTTCTCTATGTTATGGCACTTATTATCATCGCGTAGTTTTAAAACCGTTCTGCATGTGGTGGCACCTGACCTGTAATTGATTGCGAATGGCTGAAACCGAAAGGGCACAAAGAACACAGAGGATACGGAAGAAATTAAAAATGTAAAATAAACCGCAGCGTACGCCGCGAGCGCCACGAAAAAATAAAAAATGTTGGTCGTTGCGATCGCTTTCGCAGAATCCTGTGGAGCGAACGTTGCGGTTTTTTTCAACATTTGGAATTTGTTTTTTTATTTGGGATTTGAGTATCGTTGCATTTTTTTCTGGCTCTCCACAGTTAACCCCAAAATCCGGAGTTTCTGCAGAAGTTTGGGTTTAATTCGTTGCCCAACTGAAAACAGATGCGTATATTTAATAAATTTTGAAGAAAAAAACAACCGGTACTCAACAGGTAACCGGAATAAGTCAGGGAAATAATTTTATGGGAAAAATAAAAGTATTACCGCCTCAAATTGCCAATAAAATTGCCGCTGGCGAGGTGGTGGATCGTCCGGCTTCGGTGGTGAAAGAATTGCTGGAAAATTCCATCGATGCTGGTGCCAGCGAAATTACGGTGGTCATTGAACAAGCGGGCAAGGAACTGATTCAGGTGATTGACAACGGCGAGGGGATGGATCCTTCGGATGTGCCACTGGCATTTCAGCGCCATGCCACCAGTAAAATTGAGGCGGTTAGCGATCTGGATCGCATCATTACGCTGGGATTTCGTGGGGAGGCTTTACCCAGCATTGCTTCGGTAGCACGGGTGGAGGTTAAAACACGCCGTGCCGAGGCAGAGAGCGGAGTATGGGTGGAGCTGGAAGGCGGTAGCATCGTACGCCAGAGCGAACTGGCCATGAAGCCGGGCACCATCATATCCGTAAAAAATCTGTTTTACAATACCCCTGCACGCCGAAACTTTTTGCGCGCCGATGTAACGGAATTTAACCACATTCACAAAGTACTTAAGCGCTTCTTTCTGGGATACCCCAAAATTCATTTCACTGTGGTGAACAACGGGAAGGAAATTTACAACCTATCTGCCGGTACCATTGACGAACGCATTGTGGCGGTGCTGGGAAAGGAGTTGTACGAAGGGATGGTGTACGTGCGGGAAGAGTTAAACGATATTGTATTGGAGGGATACGTCTGCCGTCCGGATATGGCGCGGGGAAAGAGCGATAATCAATTTATTTTCCTGAACAAGCGTGCCATTCAAAATCGCAGCCTTACCCATGCCATTTTGCAGGGGTACGGCAACCTGATTGAGCGCTCTCGCTATCCTCAGTACGTCATGTTTCTGAACATCCCCCCGCAGCAGGTGGATGTGAACGTGCATCCCACAAAAATGGAAGTCCGATTTGCCAACGAGCGGGTGATCTATCATCTTTTTCTTTCGGCGGTGCGTCGCTCCGTACAAACCAAGGAGGTTATCCCCACCTTTACACCGGAAGAAAAGCCCTCCCGTGCGGACAACTTCTTACGGCAGGAAGTGGACCGCACCTTCAAAATTCCCTTACGGCAGCGTCCCCGTCCCATCCGTTCCGCCGCCTCTCGTTCCTCCCGGGAAGCACCGGCAAATCAGCTCACCTTCAGTTACACCCTGCCCGCTTCGCAACCGGAGACTGGCGAAGAGCCCGTTCTTGCCCCGGAAGAACCGGAAGAAGCAGCGCACCAGCCGCGGTTGTGGCAGGTACACCGGCGCTACATCTTTTCTCAGATAAAAAGCGGGTTGGTGATTATCGACCAGCACGTGGCGCACGAACGGGTTTTGTACGAGAAGATTCTCACCTCCATTAAAGAAAAGAAGACCATTCCTTCCCAGAAGCTGCTCTTCCCGCAAACCCTGGAGCTCTCGCTGGAAGATTTTCTGATTTTCGACGAGATTAAAGAGTGGCTATTCAAAATTGGATTTGCCATTTCCCGGCTTAGCGGGCGTACCGTGCTCATCGAAGCCATTCCCGCCGACGTGAAGGTGGGATACGAAGGCAAGGTACTGCTGGAAATCATCGATTACTACCGGGAAAACGAGGGAAGCAAGATGCAGCCGCACGAGAAAATTGCAGCGGCGTTCGCCTGTAAAAATGCCATCAAGTCCGGAGATAAGTTAACCCTGCGGGAGATGGAAGCGCTGGTGGATCAGCTCTTTTCTACCAGCGAACCTTACTTCTGCCCCCACGGACGTCCGGTTATCGTCACCCTGAATCTGGAAGAGATCGACAAAAAATTTAAGCGCATTTAGCCTGCCCACGGGAAAGGGAACCGGGAGGAAACATCGGGAATACAATTTCTCCTGAAATAGCCAGGTGAATAGATACAATTTTTATGGAGAGCGAAAAGAGACAAAATGTGGTCATTGTTCTGGTGGGACCCACCGGAGTGGGTAAAACCCATTTAAGTGAATTGCTGGCCGAGCAGTTACCGGTGGAGATTGTCTCTGCGGATTCCCGGCAGATTTATCGTTACATGGATATTGGGACGGCAAAGCCCCCCAAAGAGTTGTTATTGCGTATCCCGCATCATTTCATCGATATTCTGAATCCCGATCAGTATTACAGCGCCGGAGAATATGGTAAAGACGCCCGGCAGAGGATTGAAGAAATTTTTCAGCGAAAGCATGTTCCGCTCATCGTGGGTGGTTCGGGACTTTACCTGCGGGCGCTGCTGGAAGGATTTTTTGAAAACGATGTGCGCAATCAGAAAATCC
>JALXCH010000023.1 GCA_026991005.1 Calditrichia bacterium
CAGTCTGCGAATACTGTTCGGAAACGTTAAATCAGATTCGCATCATCCAGCGCAGTTTACAAAATATTCCTGCCATTACCACTTCCCCCGATTTCGAAACCCGTTTGCACCAGATGTTACATCAGCACCAGACCCGTTCTTTCTTCCCATTCCGTTCCTTACAGGGATGGAAAGTACCGGCAATGGGATCGGCGTTGGTGTTAGCCTCGCTGGGACTTTTTCTGGTATTCAACCATGGAAGCGACAATCATCCCACAAAACGGCAGTACATCCCCGCAGCAACGCAAATTGCCAGTCCTGCTTCCAGAGCAGGTTTCAATTCCGCACCACCGCCGCAGGTTCAGCCCATTGAAGAGAAGGAAATTGTCGTGCAGGATTCCATGCTGAATGAAGATAGTGTCCAGATTAATCACCGGGAAGTGCAATTTATCACCGGTCATTAGGCTCGATTTTTTTAATCGATTGGTTTTGGAAGCGAATTTTTCTATATTCCTTCGGGATTAATTAGAAAAAATTCATGGTGGATTTGAATCAGAGAAATGCACATCCCGGATACGGAAAATGGTTGCTATTGCTGGGGGTTTTGGTTCTTTTTGTACTGAGCTTTCTTCCCTCCAATATTTACTGGATAATCATCAAAACCGGCATTTTCCTGCTCCTCACTATCCTTATTTTTAAAGGATTTGCAGGAACGCCGCTTTTTTCTTCTTCGGTGGAAGAATCTCCCGAGCCGCCGGAAGAAGAACAACCATTGAACAAACTGGAGGAAGAAGAAGACGTTGAGAAGAGCTTTGCCGATTTCCTGAAAAATGCCATTGCACTGGTGAAAAATGTTCTGGTTTCGGATACTGTTGCCTTGCTATTTGTGAACTACTCCGCTAAACAGTTTACCATCCGTGAAATCACATCCAGCCACCCGGAATTGCTTTTAAAGCAAAACCATTTCGACATCATGAGTGGCCTGCCCAGCCTGATCTTACGCAACCGTACGCCTCTTATCGAAAACCATTTACCCGAAGGTCAGGAGATTGTCCCTTACTACCAGGCGGGCAAAAGTCCGGCAAAATCGTTCATCGGCACGCCGGTGTATTTCAACGATTTAATCATTGGCATCCTTTGCGCCGATACTTCTGCAGAAGAAGCCTACAGCAACGACGATCTGGAAATCCTGAAAAATGTCGCCAACCTGATTACCGTGCAAATCCACAACAGCAACCGGTTGTACGAATACGAAACCGAAAATTGGGTGGCAAAAATCCTCTACGAGATGAGCCAGGGGATGAGCCGTATTACTTCCACCCGGGAACTCTGGCGCTTCCTGAAACAGGAAATTCCTCGCGTCATTCCCTGCGATCGCATCGGAATTGTAGAACGGGAGGAGAACCATAGCGCGCGCATCGTAGCCCTGAATGGCGGTGTGGGAAACGTGAAGGAAGGCAAATCCATCTCTCTTAACGAAGGCATTGCAGGCTGGGTCATCCGTAAGAACCAGCCGCTGCTGGTGGACGATTTTTCCCAGAAAGAAAACTACGTGCCACGCTATTTTGCCCAGGAAACTCCTGCCCGGGAGTACTTCTCTCTGCTCTGTGTACCCATTTCCGAAAGCGATACCACCATTGGCGCAATCTGTCTGGAGAGTTATCGGGCGAACCATTTCAAAGAGCAGCAAAAACGGCTCCTGCAAACCATTGCCAACCTGGCTGCATCCATTTACACCAAAACGCAAATGATGGATCGTCTGGCTCGCGGAAACTATATCGATTCCCGTACCGGTTTGCACAATCTTAACGCCTTCAAATGGCTCTTCCCCATCGAATACACGCGGGCGCTGGAAACACCGGAACAGTTCTTCCTGATTTTTCTCCAGCTTCATTTCGAAATGAAAAACGACTCCCGGGAAATCTTTGAAAATACCGTGACCGAGTTTTTATCTTTATCCTTGCCTTTGCTCAAAGATGTTGATTATATTTTTCGGCTTTTTCCGGATACCTTTGCGGTAATTACTCAAGCGCAAAGGGGCGATTTGTTAAAGAAATGGATTGAGGAGCTTTTACAGAAAGTAGCCGGAAAGAAAATCTGGGCGGATGGCAATAGCCGGGATGTAGGGTTACATATTGGAATTATTCCGCATCTCTTTTTAAGCGCCGATGCTGAAGAGGCGTTGCAAAAGGGAGAAAAAATGCTGGAAGAAGCCCGTCAAAAGGGGTTTAATGCTTTTGCCATCTATCGGGAAGAAATAGATGAAGAGAGAAAATAAAAGGAGTTTATTATTATGGCCAAGCGTACGGATTTTGCTGCAAAAATAGCCAAAGCTTCCAAACAGGGGCCTACCTGTCCCGTTTGCGGGAATGTGTACACGTACGTTAAAAAAGTGGAATCTTATTATTCGGAAGAAACCGGTAGCTGGAAGTTCCGCACCACCCATCATCGCGTGTGCCAGTGCAACGAAAAGGAAGTGTACGCATAACCCAATTTTTCTGTTGAATTACAGATTGCCTTCTGGAAAAGGATTAATCCTGCCCGATTAATCCTTTTTTTATTTGGGAACCCCCTTAAATTCCTCAACGTTTACCGGGAAAAATGAACCACCCAAAACCAATGGGGTAATTTATTCTCATTTGCGAAGAATTTTCACTAACTGAGCATTCCGAAATTTCTCATTAAATAAAGGGTAATCCGGAATTTAACACCCCGGAAATTTTTACTTATTGGAATGAACATTCAGGATTAATTGCGATATTTGCAAACCGAAAGGGAACCGGGTTAAATCTCCACAAGTTCGAAATCTTCAACTTTACCCTGGGCGATTTCCAGAAGGGCAACCGAGGTGGGATACCCGTGGCGGGGTTGGCTGGCCGAACCGGGATTGATAAAAAGATAGTTCTGGTAGGTTTCGTATTCCGGGCGATGGGTATGCCCGTGTACAATAACTTGCGGCTCCGGCCGGAAATCTCCCCGTTTTATCTTCCACACAAAATCTCTTTTATTGCCAATATTGTGAATTAACAAAAACTCGATTCCCTCCAGATTGAGGAACAATCTGGCGGGGAGCTCCTGAGCTAATCCATACATATCCGTGTTTCCATAAACGGCGCGGGTAGGAGCCAACTGGTTTAACTTCCCTAAAATGTAGGCCTCTCCAATATCACCGGCATGTAAAATTAACTCTGCACACTGCAACACTTCTATGGCGCGGCGAGGTAATTTATTGTGCGTGTCCGAAATTAAACCAATAATCATATCAACCGTTTTTTCTCCGGAATTTACCGGAAGCCAGAGGGAGAAACCAACTATTATTATAAAATTTAGACAAACCCGTTCTGTCAATAAAATGTTCGAATAGGTTTTTTATTTGCTTAATTTTACACCAATTACAGCAACCTGTCATTCTTCACCCTTCGCTGGCAGGGCAAAGAATCTTCTGCGCCAGCAGAGCAAAGAATTTCCTGCTCCAGCAAAGCTAAAAATCCCAACACTTTGTGTCAGCAGGATGAGGCATCTCAATACCCTGCGTGAGGAGGATGAAGAATCTCTTAGCACAATTTCAATAAAACCACGGAATTCCAGTAATCTGATTTTCTTTTTTTCTATCTTGACACAACAAGTTTAAACTCCTTCCCCTGTGCAAAACAAATTTCCTCATTTGTTACCCAAATCAATTCATGAAGGGGGAGAGACACTTTATTTTAGAAGAGATAGAATCGTTCTTCTTTACTGGTGAAAAGGGAAATTTAACCCTGCCCGGGCGGTAGAAAGCGGGCTGCGGATTCTGTGATATATATTGAAATAGCCATATCATTGTATTAATTTAGATTTTTGGGAAAATTAATTTTTCAGGGAAAAAATGGACAGACGAAAATTTTTAAAGCACTTACCGCTCCTGGGGGCGCTCACTTTCCGTTTTAGCAATGCCTTCGGAACGGCTTTCCCCCGTTTGTTCATTCCCCTGAACGACACCATCGGCCTCTCCAGCGTTACCATTCAAAAAGAGGGGCTTTCCCCCTTTAAACTTCCCATCTGGTGGAATCATAAAATTGCTTACATCTCTGCCTTCAAATTTGCCGGAGGATTTAATTTTCACACCTACTTCAACGATACCAAGCGCAAGATTGTGCTGTACCTGCCCAACCATCAGGTGGTGGTTACAGCCAACAACGCCTTTGTGATTGTGGATAAAGAAGCCTACCAGATGCCCATGCCCGCACTGTGGCAGAATGATGAAATTTTCATCCCGATTCAATATTTTATTGGCATTTTAAACCGGCATACCTCGCTCCATTTTACCTACAACGAAAGCACCGGGCTGCTCACCATGTCCCGGGGGAATTACAACATCACCGGGGTGAGCATTTCCGAGAAGAAGAATGGTACCGTTATCCGGGTTAAAACCACCAAAAAATTTAAACAAAATGAAATTACCACGGACATGCGTTACGGCTGGCTGCATGTGGATTTTTACGGAGGAAAAGCCGATGCGCAGTTGGTACAGAATGTGCGTCCTGGGGGTCTGGTACGCAAGCTCAAACAATTTCAGTTCGAACAACTGTTAAGTCTGGCCTTTTTGTTGAAAAAAGAACCGCTGTCTCGGGAAGTTATTCTGAAACCTGAGAACAATGAAGTGCTCATTGTTCTACGTACCCAGGAGAATATTTCTGATGAAGACCTGGCAGAATTGCGCGAAGAGAGTCCCGACGCACCTTCGGAAGAAATCCAGAAGCAACTGGAGGAAGAACGCCGCAAATGGTTAATTGATGTGGTGGTCATCGATGCCGGGCATGGCGGAAAAGACCCCGGTGCCATTGGCGCAGGTAAAATCTACGAAAAGAACGTGGTGTTACCCATCGCCAAAAAACTGGGTAAAATTATTCAAAAAGAGATGCCGGAGGTAAAAGTGGTGTACACCCGCACCACCGATAAATTCATTCCCCTGCGGCGACGAACCCAGATTGCCAATGAGAATAACGGAAAAGTTTTCATCAGCATTCATGCCAACAGCAACAAGAAAAAGCGCATTAGCGGATTCGAGACTTATATTCTGGGGCCAGAGAAGGGCGATATGGCCAAAAATGTAGTGCTCAAGGAAAATTCCGTTATTCATTTCGAGGACGTCAGTACCCGTAAAAAATACGAGGGCATTAACCAGATTCTGGCTACCATGGCGCAAAACGCGTTTTCCCGGCAAAGTGAATATTTAGCCTCGCTGGTGCAACAGGAACTGGACAAACAACTTCACTCCCTGCGCCTGCCCAATCGGGGTGTAAAGCAGGGACCGTTTTGGGTAATGGTGGGTGCCACCATGCCCAATATTCTGGTGGAAACGGGGTTTATCTCCAATCCCTACGACGCCAAAATATTGCGCACCTCTGCGTACCAGTACAAAATTGCCCGCGGCATTTTTGAAGGACTACGCCGCTTTAAACGGGATTACGAAAATGCCATCTAAAACAAACGGATGTTTTGAAAAAGGAACGGGAAAATAACGGGATATCCAGATGCGGTGAAATAGCAGTAACGGGGGCAAATTAACAGAGGGTTTCAGGTTCGATAGGTATATGAAAACAACTCATTTCCATATCCAACCCATCGGGGTGTTCGATTCCGGTGTTGGTGGACTCACCGTAGTTAAACAATTAATGAAGACCCTGCCTGCAGAGAGCATCATCTATTTTGGTGATACTGCCCGTATTCCATATGGTACCAAATCCGAAAAGACCGTGCGGCGATTTGCGCTGGAGGATTCTTTCTTTCTGCTGGATAAACAGGTGAAAATGATTGTGGTAGCCTGTAATACCGCCTCCTCCATTGCCATGCCCCTGTTGCAGGAAGTGCTGGAAATTCCCGTTGTGGGAGTCATTCATCCCGGTGCCGAAGCGGCGGTGCGGGCAACTCGCAATGGTAAAATCGGGGTAATTGGCACTGCCGCCACCATTCGCAGCGGCAGTTACCGGAAGGAAATTTTGCGACTAAATCCCGAACTCCAGGTGCTGGAACAAGCCTGCCCTCTTTTTGTCCCCCTGGTAGAAGAAGGCTGGATTGAAGATGAGGCTACCTATCTGATTGCCCGACGCTATCTTCAGCACCTTATCGATAATCAAATCGACACATTGATTCTGGGATGTACCCATTATCCTTTGTTGAAGAATGTTCTGCAAAAAATTGTCGGTCCGCGGGTGACGCTAATTGATTCCGGTGTGGAAACCGCCCGCATTGTGAAAGAGATCCTCTCCCGGGAGGGACTCCTGGCTCCGGAAGATCGACTCCCGGAACATCGCTTTTATTTGAGCGATTTACCATACAAATTTCAGGACATTGCCGAACGCTTTCTGGAACAAAGTATTCCCCATGTGGAAACGGTAAACCTGGAAGACTTCCTGATGCACAAAGGAGCCTTGTTCCGGAAAAAGTACCATGATGTTCTGGAAAATGTGTATTAAATTCTTTCGTGCAGGAATTTGAAGGAAAAGGCCATTAATGTGAAGTATGGGTCTGTTTCGAAGCAAATTTTAATTTAAAAGATGAGGCAGCGAATGAAATATATCATTTCCTTTCTAATAATCAGTGTGTGGTTCATGCAACTGCCGCTGCTGGCTCAAAACGCAGGAAAAACAGGATTTGAATTTTTACGGAACCAGTATAGCCCCCGGGGAGCCGCTATGGCCGGAAACCTGTATGCAGTGAAAAACGATTTGCATGCCATTTTTTACAATCCCGCCGCACTTTCCGGTAGCACTCAGCATCAGTGGACGGTGAACTACGTGGATCATTTACTGGATTTTCAGGGGGGATTTTTAGGTTATGCCCAGCCGGTATCCCGGGTGGGGGTGGTTAATGCCAGCCTGATTTACTTTAACTACGGGGAATTTCAGGAAACAGACGAGTTTGGAACGGAAACAGGCCGTTCCTTTGGTGCTTCGGAATTCGCTTTCTCCCTGGGCATCAGCAATACGCTGGGGAGCGGTTTCGATTACGGCTTGTCCCTTCGCTACATTTATTCCTCGCTGGACACTTACAATGCTTCCGCCGTTTCGCTGGATGCAGGTTTAATCTACACACCGGGATTTATTCAGGATCTTACCTTTGGCATTTCGTTACTGAATCTCGGTACCACCCTCGACAATTACTCCTCTGTCAAAGAAAAACTGCCGGTCATCTTAAACATTGGTTTTGCGAAACGTCTGGCACACCTACCACTTCTGCTCACCGGAAGTCTGGTGGATGTTGCCGCCACGGGCGATTCGTTTACCGACCGAATGAAACGTTTCTCCCTTGGCGGGGAATTCGATATCAGCCAGATGCTTAAATTTCGGTTGGGATACGAAAACGAAGTAAACCGCAGTGTAAAACCGCTGGGGAAAACGGTGCTGGGTGGTTTCTCGCTGGGGTTAGGCATCCATTGGCGACAATTCCGTCTGGATTACGCTTACACCAACTATGGGGATCTGGGAAATCAGAACCGCATTGGCATTACGGGGCATTTTTAGACAGAGCAGGTAGGTCCCTTTATATTGTACCAATTCTAAAAAATCTGGTAATTCTTCACTCTTCAAAACGCAAAGTCAGTATTTGGAAGGATGCTGGGCAATAGCATCCTATCGCTTCGCGATGGGTTTTGGTACATCCTGCACCTAAATCTGTCCCGGTAAGGGCAATATGCTTATGCGCTCATCCGGAGGATCCTGTGGACGAGCGGGCAGCATTTTCGAATAGACCATAAATTCATTGATAGGTAACAAATGCTAATACCAACAAATTACCGTCCCGCAAGGGACGGTATGCTTTTAGCCCACAAATTCGATTTGTGGGAATAGAATTCCCCCCATATTAGCTCGTCCCGAAAGGGACAGAATGAAATTTATTGCATCCAATTTTTCACGTATCTCAAAAAATCCGTTATCAGTCGTCCATTCTCAACCATGTTTTTATTTTCTTTTCCTTTTTCTATCTAAAAGGAATCCTCCGGAGCAGTCTTTACGGGGTTTCGGAGAGTCCTTTGCACTTTCGGATATTTGAAAATATGGGGCTATTCGCAGTGAACTAGAAGAGCTCTATCTGCAGGATTCTGCCCATTACGGGCTTTAGGTAAAAACAGTCCTTTGAACTTGCTTATGCGCGTAATAACTCCGGAGTGTTGCGCTCCAACAGTTATACCAGTTCCTCGTTGCTCTGTTACCTCTGGAACGATTTAAGAAAAGTAGATATAATTTCATCGGGAGCAAATCAATAAAAATAAGTAGGAGAAGGAATTAAAAAAGCAAACCCCGGCACGGGCAGTACCGGGGTTTTGGATTTGTTGGGCCATGCAATAGCCAGATAACATCACTTTACCACTTTCAGCTCCTTCAGCACATAATCTGCCTGGCTAAATTTTTCCAGAATAAACATCACATATCGGCTATCGACACTAATGGTTCGGGTCAAATCGATATTGTACTGATAATCGCTGGTCATTGCTTCGTAATTCCCATCGAATGCCACACCGATAAGTTCGCCCTTCCCATTGAGCACCGGACTCCCCGAATTTCCTCCGGTAATATCAGTGGTATGCAGAAAATCCACACACACATCATTTAGCTCGGCATCTTTCCAGAGGCCGTAATCTTTATTGTTGTACAGCTCCACCAGTTTCGGGGGAGCGTTAAACGGCGGAGTACCGGTATTTTTTTCAACCACACCCTTCAGGCTGGTTTTAGGCAGGTAAAGCACCGCATCGCGCGGGGAATATCCCCTGACATCCCCGTAAGTAAAACGGAGTGTGCGATTGGCATCGGGATAGAGCAAACCGCCTTTCCATTCAAAGATGGCTCGAATATATTGCGGACGCAATGCCAGAATAGCGCCGGTAAATTCCTTTCCTTTCGTTTCGATGGGCAACATCACTGCGGCGTATTTTTGGGCATACTCAATCAGGGGATCGTGCAGGGCCTCCAGTTCTTTCTTCGATTTCTGGAACAAAGGAATCACCGAAGCCAGATCTTTAAATTGGGAGTTTGCGTACAGATTATCCACCCAGGCACAGATGGCACTTTCGGCATCAGTCCCGGTTTTCCCCTGAACAATTTCATCTACAAAATCCAAACGCTGCCCTGCGGGTAATTCCAGCGCTTTCTTTAAAAACACTTTCATGAGCGCTCGATCAACCCGGGGTACAAACATGTCGTTTCGGGTTTTCAACCGCTCGATGGTGCGCTCGATATTTTTCTGAGAATAGGCGGGATCGCGCTGGGATTCCTCTTTCTCCTTCTCGATAGCATAGCGATACGCCT
>JALXCH010000024.1 GCA_026991005.1 Calditrichia bacterium
GAATTTCTGGTCCAAATTATAAGTTTCATAATGGATGGCAGCCACAGATACCTCAGTTATTTTGATCATTTGAAGACTAATGATGCCTATGCGGCGGTTTTGGAGAGCGCCCGGGTTCGTTTAGCCTCCTCGCATCAAATCAAGCGATTTTTTAAACGCCATGCCAGTAAGAAGGAGATTGTAGATATATTCGAGGGCATCTTTAGGGAATTATTCATATGGCGATAGAAGCTTGAAAAGCCTAAAATATATTGTTATAGGCATTGATGCGATGGTATTGGATAATGATGATGCCCAGAAGCGAGAAGGAGTCGAGACTACTTATAAGAAGAGGAAAGGATTTCACCCGTTGCATATCATATGGGGGGCTGTTTTAACGGACATCATATTTCGTAAAGGCAGTGCCCATTCCAATCATGGGAATGATTTTGTTAATTCGGTGGATCGTATTGGAAAGATAATACGGGAGAGATATTCAGCGGATATTCCCCTCATTATAGTAGCTGACAGCGGATTCTTCGAGCAGAAGACCTTTGCCTATTTTGAAGAGGAGTTAAAAATTTACTATATACCAAATATATTTAATCTTCTTAAAAATTTAGCCTAAAAATGAGCAATTATTAACAAATGTCTAACAATCGCTCAATTTAGGTTTTAACATGGGAGGTAGGAGATGAGATGGAGAATTGGTGTACTGTTATTGGGTCTGTTTTTATTATCCCACTCTCACGCTCAGATTATCCTGACTGAAATTATGTTTGACCCCGATACGCTGGAATTCCACAACGAGTTCGTGGAAGTTTACAACTCCGGTAACCAGTCTGTCGATCTGTCCGGTTGGCAAATTGGCGATAGCCTGGAGCTGGATGCACTGGTAGAAACAGGAGAGGGGATGGTGTTAGAGCCGGGGCAGTTTGCAGTCATTCTGGATGCCAGTTATTTCGGAAATTCCACGGTGTACGATGCTCTGATTCCCGATAGTGCTCTGGTACTCACCATTGATGATGGTTCATTTGGCAATGCTGGCTGGTCGAATGTTATTTCGGAGCCGGTGATTCTGGTGGATGCTGCCGGAGATACCGTACAAATGTACCGGTATTCCGTGGGTAACACACCCGGTTATTCCGATGAGAAACGTCTTTTAATTCCCGATAATTCCCCGCAAAACTGGCGAGATGCTCTCCGTTTTCGCGGAACTCCCGGTGCGCCCAATTCCGTTTCCCCTCTTGCCCGGGATGGCGCGATTGATTCCCTTTCTTTTACTCCACCTTTTCCGGAAGAAGGCACTCCGGTGCAGGTGCGGGGAGTGGTTGCCAATCAAGGCACGGAGGAACTTCACAGCTTTGTGCTTTATCTTTTTCGGGACGACAATGTCAACGGGCAGTGCGATGCTCCGGAGGTTCTGGATTCCCTGCTCTGGAGCGGTACCCTTTTTCTGGACGATACTTTGATGTTTCAGTTTACCGTCAATACCCTCCCCGCAGGCGAGTGGAGCCTGGGAGTGTGGTTGGATATTCCCGGAGACCAGAATCCCGAGAATAACCTGAAGCTCCTCTCCGTGCTGGTGGAGCCTGCCGGAGACGATCTGGTGATCAACGAAATTCTGTTTCGACCCCGTTCCGGGTTTCATGAATGGGTGGAAATTTACCATCGTGGCGATTCACCTCTTTCTTTAGAGGATTTCCGTTTCGCCGATGCCCGGGATACCGTACTGATCTCAAATACAGATGTGGTGTGCGAACCCGGAGGATATTATCTGCTGGCAGGGGATTCGGCCGTACTCTATGAATATGAGGCGGAGTCATCGAACTGGATTATTATTCCCGGTTTCCCGGCATTGAATAATGATGAAGACGATTTGAAGCTCCTCACCCCTTCGGGACGGGTAATGGACAGAGTGCACTATTTTGCCGAATGGATGCGCCGGCCAGCAGAATCGGGAACCTCACTGGAACGCGTCCGGCCCGACAGGGACTCGCAACTGGCAGACAACTGGTCTGCCTGCACCGATCCCACGGGAAGCACTCCCGGTAAAATGAATTCCGTGTACATCTCTACTCCGGAAATCCAGCAGGCGCTGCAGGTTTCCCCCAATCCTTTTTCACCCGATGGTGATGGATTTGAAGATATGACGTTGATTCAGTACCAGCTCCCTGTTACAACAGGATACCTCACCCTGCGTATTTTTGACCTACGAGGACGACTGGTGAGGGAATTAACCCGACAGATGCCTGCAGCCCACCAGGGAAGTGTGGTGTGGGATGGGAAAGATGCCAGCGGAAGGGTTGTCCCCATTGGGATTTACCTTCTGATTGCCCGTATTTTCGATTCCCGGCAAAATTTTCAGGATGAATTGAGAACCACGGTGGTGGTGGCAAAGAAATGAGTTACAATTCAAAACACCAGCCTTCTCGCGCAGCATGACAGATGGTATTCGAATGGTGTTCTGCGATGATTGCTCTGGCCGATTTTAATTTTTCTTCAACGATTTCGTCGCTGTGGTCGGGGTCGTGGTGGAACAGAATTAAATGTTTTACCTGGCTCTGGATGGCCAGTTCTACCGTGAAGGTGAAGGGGGAGTGTCCCCAGGTTTGCTTTAACTGGTATTCGTTGGGGAAGTACTGCGAATCGTGAATCAACACATCTGCTCCCCGGCAGAATGCCACAAATTGCTCGTTTTTATTTTCCACGAAATTATCGAAAAGGTCTTCCACCCTATCCCGACGGAGATTGTTCTCTTTCGGTACTTTTTCCTCGGATGTGCGGGATA
>JALXCH010000025.1 GCA_026991005.1 Calditrichia bacterium
CTGTATCGGGCAGCCATTCCCTTCCTCATCATTTTATTGATTGCGCTGGTGCTCATCACCTACATCCCGGATTTAAGCCTCTGGCTGGTGCGCCTGTTTATGGCACCCGTGGCAACTCAATAATCAACTCCCAAACTCCACTTTTCTTGGGATTTTTTGGGGCGAGAATGAAAACGAAAGGAATCCTGGGGTTGGGGCTGGAAGACTTCACTCATTGGAATAAGCGGGAAATGAAAATACAGAGATGTTTGACGCGGACTTTCCGGAAAATAGGTCACCGTTATGGGAACAAATTGTGTGCACCCTGGTGATTCCATTTACGAATTCACCTGTCTCTTTCATCCGTGTTTTCTTTCCTTTTCAAAGATGGGGCTTGGTTTGATGGATATACGAAACGCAGAGGTAATTTATGCAAACGAAATTTCGGATTCGCGAAGCAGGGGCGGAGGATGTTCCTGCCATATTGGAATTGGTGAAGCAACTGGCTGATTATGAAAAATTGCGCCATCTGGTGAGCGCCAGCGAGGAAGAGTTTCGGCGCTTTGGGTTTGGAGAGGAATCGTACTACCGGGTATTGCTGGCAGAATGGAATGGAAAGGATGGGCATCAGGCCGTGGGATTTGCACTGTACTTTTTTACCTTTTCAACATTTCTGGGACGTCCCACCCTGTACCTGGAAGATTTGTTTGTGGTGCCGGAATTTCGGGGACGGGGAATCGGGAAAGCGTTACTAAAACGACTGGCACAAATTGCACTGGAGAAGGAGTGCGGACGGATGGAATGGGCCGTGCTGGATTGGAACGAGCCGGCCATCCGCTTTTACCAATCCATTGGTGCGAAACCGCTCCGGGGGTGGGTCACCTACCGCATGTTACGGGAGGATTTGCTGCGCCTCGTTCAGGAGAAATTTTGAATTGGTTCATACAACCACAGAAACAAAAAGGCACTGAACCACGAATTACATGAATAGGCACGAATGGAAAGTCATGACTTAATTCGGTTAGTCATGAACCCGCCATATTTATTTGTTATTTGTAGTTTGCGATTTGTTTTTTGATTTGTATTTTGGAATTTGACAAATGAGATTTCGTTTTCGCAGAATCCTGTGCGCGGGGTTCCCGGTACTGGCTCTGACCGAACGGTTCCCTCTCCGATATCCGAAGGATCCCGTGGATGGACTCCCGGAACGGATTTGGAACTGAGAGCAGGACGAGTGTACATTTATCATTTATCATTTTTCATTTTGCATTTTGCATTTTGCATTTTGCATTTATCATTTTTCATTTATCATTCCCTTCAGTGTATTCTATGGTTAAAAAAAATTCCAGCAAATCCATTATAGTTCTTTCCATACTTGAATTATATTTTATTTTTCATTCGTGCCAATTCGTGTTATTCGTGGTTGAATTTTCCCAAAGCCGAAGGCCAACGGGCAACCATCTTCCGGCCACTCCGTGGACTCAACCCTTTACCCAAGAATATGCAAGAATTTTTAAATCTCTTTTATCCTGTTTATCCTGTTCATCCTGTCAAAAATAATCCTTACCCGAAGATTCAAAACCAACCTTCATTTTACATTTTACATTTTTCATTTTTCATTTTTCATTTCCTTTTCCGGTGTTCCTCGTACCAGGAGCGAATGTAATCCACCGTTTCCTGGGTGTTGGTACCGGGGCCAAATAAACGTCCCACGCCCATTTCCTGCAATTTCTTCATATCGTCTTCGGGAATAATCCCACCACCGGTTAGCAGCACGTCATCCAGCCCTTTTTTCTTCATTAAATCCAGTACTTTAGGGAACAGGGTCATGTGGGCACCGGAAAGAATGCTAAGGGCAATCACATCCACATCTTCCTGCAGAGCAGTTTCCACAATCATTTCCGGGGTCTGGCGCAAACCGGTGTAAATCACCTCCATCCCGGCATCTCGCAGCGCGGCAGCCACCACCTTGGCACCGCGGTCATGCCCATCCAGTCCCGGTTTTGCCACTAATACACGAATTTTTCGCTCCATAATACGTCCTCTCCTGATATTCTATTTTATTCACAATTTTTATTGAAAAACCTTCTATTTTAAGCAAATTTCAACGCAAACCGGATATTTGATAATATAGCCGGGATTTCTTTCAAAGCAAATATTTTCGAAAAAAGCGGCTGTTTGAAATACGGAATGGTAAATTTTGGGGAAGAACATCATAAGAAAGGAATGCCCAGCGCCACCCCGCCCATCAGGAAGAAGCCACTAAAATCGTATTTCTCCGGGGTGGTAAACGAATCGGTAACCCCCTGAAGGGTGGTAAGCCGTCCGGTCATTTCGCGCAACGGGGCAACCCGAAACCCCGGTTCCAGGAAGAAATAAACTCCCCGGGTAAGGTGAAAGGTGACCCCACCGGAAAAATAAGCCACCATGGCACTGGTGCTAAAATCGCCTTTATTATCGATGAGCTGATCTGAATCCGAATAGTAAAATGTAGAGGCATTCCAACCAATGCCCGCTCCAACCGCCGTGCCAATATACCAGTTCACTCGCTTCCAGCTACTGTAACTGAAAAAATAATGTAACCCAATGGTAAACTCCAGATACTCGATAGTGCGCCGGTAATGGTAATCGATAGCCCGCCCTTGCTGATACCCGGAATAGATGGCTTCGGTGGGTTCCCGGTAAAAATAGCTGGCAAGGTAAGCAAAATATTCATCCTCCACATGGTATTCCATCTGGAATCCCCAGGCATAATTCCCCCGGAAATCGTCCGGGACAGGCAGCCGGTTCC
>JALXCH010000026.1 GCA_026991005.1 Calditrichia bacterium
CCCGATCCAGATAGCCGATGTACTTCTTGCCGGCCTGGTAAACGGTTTTCAGGAAATCTTTATCGTGGCTCACCTGGTAAATTTCCCAGTTGGTCCAGGAGAAGAATGGTGCCGAGGTGGTGCCCACGCCTTCGTGGGGATACACCTGGGGTCCGCGCGGTCCCACCCGGTATGGAATCAGGCCGTCCGGATACTGCTGCTCCACGTAAATGAGCTGCGATTCCTCGGCCGAGCGGGCGTCCAGGTACACGTAGGGAAGCATGGAGAGGGATTCGTGCATCACCTGGTGGCCGTGTCCCCAGCCCCAGATGGGATTGCGGGAGAAGACGTAGTAATTGTATTTGGTTTTCCCCCGCGGGGGCAGCATGCACTGCCGCACCAGATTCAGCGCCCCCAGGTACACCATCTTTTCCGCCGAGGTGGAAAAGCGAATCCGTGGCACATTCCGGAACAGTTGCACGTTGGCATTCACAAACGATTGCACATCCGCTGCCAGTGCCGCCTGGACGTCCTGAATTAACTCAGTTTTTTCCCTGCGGGCATCCTGCACGCCCCGCACAAAGCGCACCGTGGCGCTCTCCCCCGGTTTTAAATCAAGATTCTTTTGAATCGCCACAAAATCGGCCGCCCCCTCGGCCTGTTCGTTGAGCTTTTGCACGTAAAAATGGATTTTGCTCAACCGCTTGATGGCAAAGTAGAAATCCTTCCAGCTGCACCCCTGGTGGATGCCGTAGCTGTCCGGCATTTTGTCACAAGCCAGCAAATTACGAAAATCGGTAGGATAACCGCGTCCGGCGTACAGATTGCTGTGCAGGCGTACCGGGGATTCGTAATGCTCGAACCAGAGTCCGTGGTGCTCGGTATCGTAACCGGTGGCGCGCAGGGAATCCGCCGAAAGATGCAGCACGGAAAAAAGCTGGATGCGGTAAGCGATTTTTCCGATGTTACGGATGTACAGATGGATGAGCGCTGCCCCGGAGCTGTACACGAAGAAGACTTCCTGCACCTGCAGACCGGCAAACGGTTCGTACTGGAGCATCGCCATGTCCGGAAAGGAGGCGACCACCACCGGAGGCTGCTCAAACTCCCGAATTTCATCCACCACCACGTTGTTGATTTTCCAGATGGTGGCCCATTCTCCTGCATATTGACTGCTGTATGTGATGGGCTGGTCGGGAGAGAAATAATCCATGAAGTAGGCTTTGTCCGCAAAAAAACGGGAGCGTTCCATGGCCGCCGCATAGGTGGTAAACAGCGGATCATTTCCCCAGGCATTGAGAATCAGATATTCGTCCGGAATGGTGACCTGGGAAAGGGCAAGGGTTACCAAACAGAATAATGCCAGAATCGTTTTCATGAATAAACCTCAGTTTTAATGATGAAATTCCAATTTCCAAATAATAAATCACAAAGAAATTCCAAATCTCAAACATCAAATCCCAACTAAATTCCAAGCACCAATGAACAAATATCAAACATATTCCAAAAAACAAATCACAAATTCCAAATAATTTCCAAATTTCAAAACAATTTTCTGTCGTCCCCACGGGACTCAATCTTTCGTTTCGTTCTCTATTCCCACGAATGAATTTGTGGGCTAACATCTGGCGCTCGCTCCGCGAGCTAATTTTTCACTTTCAAGTGTAACATTCCTTAATTCCCAAGCCCCGTATGGGGCGACCAGATTTTAGCCCATGGTTTCAACCATGGGAAAACAGGTCAAATCAAAACCACCAAGTCCCGTAGGGACGACAGATCAATCCCATAAATACCTCTCATCATATTCTATTCCATGTTTCTTTAAAAATTCAATAAATTCTTCCTGAAAACTCTTTTTCCGATGATGTTCACGCTGATTTTCAATATAACGCCGTACATCCTCTATTTTCGAATAACTCACACTAAATGCCCCATAACCATTCTGCCAGTTGAATTTCTCCAGAAGTGGAAAACTCTTATGAATCCAATTCGAGGTATTCCCCTTTATCTTTTGAATTGCTTCGGCAACTGATAGGGCTCTGGGAAGAATTAAAAGCATGTGTACATGATCTTCCGTTCCTCCGATCTCAAGAGGTGCAATGTCCAGATTTTTTGCAACACCAGCCATGTGGGACCACACACGTTTCTGTAAATCCGGTTTTATCCATTTTTCTCTTTTTTTGGTAGAAAAAATATAATGGATTATAATTTGAGAATACGAATGTGGCATACTATCCCTCGCATTTTAATTTTGGCTAATTTGTAATTTCTGTCGTCCCTACGGGACTCACTTTTTCGTTTTGTTCTCTATTCCCACGAATGAATTCGTGGGCTAACATCTGGCGCTCGCTACGCAAGCTCCTTTGGAATTTCAAACTGCAGACAACATTTTTTTCTTCTAACACGATTTCCCTTTGAAACCAAGCCCCTGAAGGGGGCGACCAGATTTTAGCCCATGGCCTTCAGCCATGGGAATGCTGGATCAGATTAAAACCATCAAGTCCCGTAGGGACGACAGACGGTGAAATTCCACTCTCCAAATAACAAATTTCATATAAATTCCAAATTACAAGAACCAAATCCCCAAAAATCCAAGCTCTAAAAAACAAATTACACAGATTCAAATATTTCAAATCTCTTTCTCTATCATATTTCAAATTTTCTGTCGTCCCTACGGGACTCAAATTCTTTCATTTCCTCATATTCCCACGAATGAATTCGTGGGCTAACATCTAGCGCTTGCTACGCAAGCTCATTTTAAACGTCCAAACCTCAAATACCAAATCCCAAG
>JALXCH010000027.1 GCA_026991005.1 Calditrichia bacterium
TCATGCATATTGCAATTTAACATATTTATGTAAACTGCGACAGTAAAAAACGTAGAATTATTTTTATTCCTTACTGAATTTAGTGTTTTTTTACGTACTCTATGACTCCATCATTAAGTCAACAACATAAGAATATTTTGTATCTGTTCATTTTTACAAATCCTAAAATTCAAGGAATATTGTTAAAAAATATCAATTTGCACTGATTTTTATTATAGCTACGAGCTTGAGCTCGTGGATCTCAGAATCCACCTCAAAAAATCAGGCTTTAGCCTAAAATTGGGCTAAAGCCCAATTTGTAGTATGGTCCTTTAGTTTTTAGTTCCCCCGAGCTAAAAGCTCGGGGCTATATTGTACTTTGAATATCAATGAATAATTATTCTATTGACATTGCATTTTTACACAGCCTCTTACAATTCGTTAATTATAATGGAACCAGAGAAAGGTAAAGAGAACCATCCGAAAGCTCAGGGAAAATTGAATCCCGCTAAGCAACATTCCCTTGCGTTCGTTGCTGATTTTTTTCTGAAATATGGGTACCGAATAATAAAGGCTATTGAACAGAAATGTATTGTGCGCAGGGATCGTTACCAGTCATTCGAGCCTAAATTTTAACCGAAAAAATAGATTCCCTCCGGACGGGGAATTTGGGAGAGGACAATATTTGACCTTACCCATTGCGGTAAAAAACTTTTCCCACAAGGGTTTATTCGGAAAAATATTTAAAATGAGGGGAGGTTAAGTAACTTCTATTTCAGAAGTTAATTTAAAAATTCTCCAATTAGGTTTTTCGCTCTGTTGGAGCAAGATATGAAGATTCTTCGCCCTGCTGGCGCAGGAGATTCTTCGCCCTGCTGGCGCAGGGCTCAGAATGACAGTTTGGGATAATTATTGCATTAACAATTAAATAAAAACATTTTCTTTAGCATAACTGGATTTAGATGTCTTCTTACGAAAAACGAAATGTTACTCTCTCTCCTCCCCTTTTCCTCTTTTCAAAATTTCAATACTTCCATTTACCGTACTCAATTCAATTAGCGGGCCTCCGCCATTGATGGTGCCCTTCAGACTTTTGGAAACGAACCTTCCGTGAATTTCCAGGGGAAAATCCGTTTCGATGGAACCGTTGGTAGTACTCGCTTTAATGGTGCATCTGGCATCTTCCGGCAGCGCAAGGGTGATTCCCCCGTTGGTGGTGGAAAATTCCATTCCCGAAGTTGTACCGAGAGAATCGAAAGATACTTCCACCGCTCCATTCACCGTACTGGCCTTTACACTTCCACCGACATTCTCAGCAAACACCCGTCCATTCACCCCACTTAAACGAATGTGCCCTTTTACATCAGCAACATGAATGGCGCCGTTGGTCACCTCAATTTTCAGATTGCTGTGCCGGGGAACCTTGATTTTGTAGGAAACCGAATAGGAAAACCCTTCACCAAACAACCATTCCCAAAAATTGAAATCCCGGGAAGGAGCATCCGTTTCAATTTTTACCGAATGATCCGATTGCGTGATGTTAATGCGTATCTCATCTAATTTTTCTTTTATGCGGGGGTTGGTTCCCTCCACCTTTTTCACAGCTTCAATGAAGACAGCTTCTTCATCCCAGGCCTGCACTTCTACGGATCCATTAATATTTTTCAAAGTAATCTGGCTACCCGACGGAATTTCAATCTTCTTTTTGTACACTTCTTTGTAGGTGGAAGAACAACCAAACTGCAGTAAAGCAAACAATAAAATCAATGTGGTGGGAATTAAATGAGTTAATCGGTTCATAACGACCTCCTTATATTGGATCACTGTACCCCCATTTGCGGGAAAATTTTTATTTCCAGAAATCCCGGGAACCGGCAACCTCCTGGTTCCCATCTAAAATGGTTGCGAAATCCGGAATGTTACTACAAATGCATCTTGCGAGCGGTCTGTTCGTTTGGCGATATTGAGACGAACATTGTCATCGGGACTTCCCAGAGCAAAACCAACATCGCTTTTCAGGCAATCCCAGCGCAGCATCTTGAGGCGCTCGATCGTGCTGGTGGAATCCGGAGCCGCCCATGCCCATCCCACATCGGCAAAAAGAATCACATCGAAGCAGTCCCCGCACAAAGGCAGAGCACCACTCATAAGGCGGGAGCTAATCCGATACTCGAAATTACCCAGCACCATGGAAGAACCGCTAAATTCTTTAAAACGGAATCCCCGTAGCGTACTCACTCCACCCAGTTCAAAATTTTTCTGGAAAGGTAAATGTCCCCGGGAAGTACCGGCCATTAGCCGAAAATTGAAATTTTCGCCTCGCGCTATCGGCCAGAAGCGGCGCACATCCAGCAAATAGCGTTCGAAAGAAAAATCGCCTCCCAGCCCCGAAGAAGCGGTTTCCCCGCTCAACCGCACATACCAGCCCTCTGTGGTATTTTCCCGATTATCGCGATTGTCCCAGTACACCTCCCCGTACACCGTGCGCATAAATCCTTCATCCGCCCCCAGAGAAGGATTGGGACGAAATTTTTTCTTTCCTCCAAAAATAGACCAATCCGTCCCTTTTTGAAGAGAAGAATAGCGATCGCTGCGGTACTCCAGGGTGAGTTTCAGGTAAGGGGTGACATTCTGGCTGGCATGGAAGCTGAAACCTTCCCGCCGGAAGTAGTCGTGAAAATCTTCCCGCAGGAAAAGCGTGGCCAGGGTATTTTCCAGATAGGGCATCCGCCACACATCTTTGGTATCCGTTAAATCGTGAAACTCCCCGCCCAGTTCAAAACGGTACTTCCGGGGACTGAAGAACCAGCGGTCCAGCCCCACCTGAAAACGCCCCCTTCTGGTTTCGAACCCGTATCCCACAAATCCGTACAGGGAAAAATGGCCCACATCGGGAATGAAATTCTTGGGCACATTTAATCCCAGAAAAACCCCTTCCACCCGATTGTATTTAAAAATGATGTGATTGCCACCGTGCTCGATGGGAATGGTTCCATATCGATCGCTCTCGATAGAGCGTTTGTAATACCAGGTAACCGTTTTGCTTTTTCCCACAAGATTGTTCACATGGGTTTCCAGCATTTCCCCGCTCACCTGCCCTTTTCCGTACAAATGAATGGTTCCACCCACCGCGGTTACATTTCCCTGAACCCGACCGGTATTGTAGATGCTTACATCACCCCAAACCACCAGTACGTCGCCGTCAATCACGCCCCGCACTTTTAAGTTGCCATGAATCACCAGTACATGGCCTTTCAGAGTGTCCCCAACGGCTACCTCAGTATCTCCCGTGAATCGAAAAATCTTTTCTTTGGCTGTTTCGGATAAAAACCGCTGCTGGGCTTTTTCAATAATTTCCTGCTCCTGCAGAGAGGGCTGCTGGGCAAACAGCAGGGAGGCAAACCATAAAAGAAACAGTATCCCGGCGATGTGTTTCATAGGTCTCTCCTGAATCATTTCCAATTACTCACACCTCGAAAGATACGAAACCGTTTCCGGTTTGTTACAAAAAAATTGGGCAAAAACTATTGGAATGCTGGAAACTGCCTGAAAAGAGGATTTGCGAGTGGGAAAAACTACCCCGTGCTTCTGAATCCTGGATTAATCGCAAAGGTTGCCATGCATGCGCAAGGTTCGCAGAGGGAGAACAACCTGATTGAAAAATTTGTTGTACCGTTTATGTTATCCTTTGGTTTATTGGAATTTGTTATTTGGAATTTGTCATTTGGGATTTGGGATTTGGGATTTGTCATTTGGGATTTGGGAATTGGGATTTCATATTTTCCATTGCGTTTTCTTTTACAGAGGATGAAATTTACTCATTTCACATTTTACCACAGGGTGAGTCCCCAGGATGCATCTCTATGAAAATCAGCTTAAAACAGAATATTTGCAAAAAAACAATGCGCAGGTAACAGTTACCTGCGCATTGTTTTCTGTGGAGGTTTCGCTAAAAAAAGGTGGTGCAGGATCTGATTAAACTCCCGGTTCAGGCAGAAAGTTTTTCCGCTTCCCGATACTTCCGGGTTAAATAATTTCTCATGCGGAAGAAATACCGCGCCTGACGGAGAATCTGCTCTTCAGAGAGATGGTGATCCAGATCCAGGGTCTGTTTGTAGAAAGAGACCACCCGACCGAAGTAGAGGGACTTCATCGCTTCGATGAGGTCGGAATTGGCATCGGTGGTATCGTAAGCATACAATAAATCGTAAACAATGCGCGTCCACAAATCGATGCCGATGTTAATCTTCCCGGAAAGGAACATGGGTTCCACCCGCTGGTAAATTTCCGGAGAAAGACACCGTTTCAGGATGGCGCTGTTGATTTCAAACTCGTACCGGGCAGTCGCCTTCATACTTTTGTAATCCACACTTAAGCTCTGTGGTTTGGCCAGCACATGTTTCCCGAACAGGGGTAGTTCCTGCACCCGGGGAGCAACACTCCATTGATCCCGTTTGTTCACCAGCGTTTTGAATAGCGTTCCCACCACCTGGGTAAACATGGGACCCAATTTGGGAGCACTGGGTTTATGAATTTTTGCTCCCAGCCCCACCTGCCCAATCTTGAAACCTCCCGTTATGGCGTGGAGGGACATAAAAATATCGATACCATATTGCCGGGTGGTTTTATGCCACGGTTGATTCAAATAATACTCATTCAGGCGGGCAGAAAAGGCAAAATCGCCGCCAATGGGCTGACGAATGTTTTTTCCCAGCAAACCGTAAATGAGCGGGAAACAGATGTTATTGGTAATGGTACCGTCGTACTCGTTGCGGGAATACAGGGGGGTGACGAAATCCAGTCCGTGCTGAATAATGGGTGTTCCCAGATCGCGGATCCATTCCGGAGTGATGCTCATCAAGTCGGCATCCACCACAATAACCGCCCGAGCACCCAATTCCCGCACCACCTGAAAGAGATTGTAAAAATTATTTCCCTTGCCTTTCACCCCGGGCGGAGTAGAGATGTAGATTTTCGGTACTGCACTGGGAGCCTGCAAAAATGCTCCCCGGGTATCGTCCGGGGAATTGTTATCCACATTGACAATCACACTTCGCAACTGCGGGAAAAATTCCCGCAAACCCTTACTGGCTATTTCGGTGACATTGGCAATATTATCCGCCTCGTTGTACGAGGGGATACCCACTACAATCTCTGCTTGCGTGACATTTTCCGGATTGATTCTCTCCATTGCGAAACCTCCGTGTTTCATTTTATCTTCCCTAATAAATTTCCCAATCGGACTAAATGCATATTCCGTGCCATAGCTAAACTCCTTTCTGAGTCCTATACAACACCAGTAAATTCAATATGTTCAAACTTTAATTAATTAAAAAAATGGGGCTGGTGTCGAATATTTCGACACCCACAAAAATACAGGACAGCCGATGAGTCCTCCTCATCGGAGCATTGAGTCATCATAAATGTTACGACAATAAAAGGTAGGTTTATTTAAAATCTTAGATATGTTGTAGAGCACTTTTCTCCTTTAATCCTATCGACCGATTTCAGAATCAATCTTTACATCTAAAAAATTTAGCTTAATTTAATGGGTATTTAGCTAAACGTCAAGATTTCAATGTTAAATATCTCAATTTTTTTGTTACGGAATTTTTAATGTCGATTACAACCTGGTTCCGTAAATCCGATACCGTTTGTAAGGATCACCACCCAGCAAACGGGCTGCTCGATTCATCAGGTCATTATCCTCCAGAATCCAGGACATTTCCGCGCTGTCGTAACCGCGTTTAACACCCCGCTCGAATGTTTCCAGATAAAACAGTCCTCCAATACCGGATTTTTGATATTTCTGCACGACTCCCAGAGTGATGACACGCAAACTGTGGACTTTTTTCCGGTAAAGCAGGAATTTCAGCCACCCGGTGGGGAAAAGACGTCCATTGCGAATCCGTGCAAAAACCTCGTTTAAGTTAGGTAATGCCAGCGAAAAGCCCACCGGTTCTCCATCAATCTCGGCCAATAAAACCAATTCGGGATCCATGATTCGCCGAAAATCATCTGCAATAAAATCAATCTCTTCCGGGGTAAGGGGAACAAATCCCCAGTTACGTGCCCAAGCGTTGTTATACACGTACCGCACCCGTTCCAGCTCTTCATTAAAATTCTTTAAATTTGCCGATCGAATCTTTACTCCCGTTTTCTCCCGCGTTAGTTGTGCTACACGCTTCAGTTTGTCGCTAATCACAATGGTATCCTTGTGAATGTAATATGCCAGCACATCCTTCGCTTTTTCGTAACCCAGCTCTTCCATGATTTTCTGATAGTAAGGAGGATTATGGGTCATCATGATAAAAGGAGGAGTATCGAAACCTTCGATGAGAAATCCAATTTCATCGTTGGTGGAAGGATTCATGGGACCCATCATATAATCTCGGTCACGCTCCTTGAGCCACTCCTTCGCGGTATTTAACAACGCCTCGAACACTTCCGGATCGTTAATTCCTTCCAGAAACCCAAAAAATCCGGTTTTATCCTTATGAAATTCGTTATGGTTGTAATTTACAATGGCGGCAATTCGACCAACCACTTCGCCATTTTTGTAGGCCAGAAAAAATTCTACATCGGCGTGCTTATAAAAAGGATTCTTCTTCCTATCCAGTAATTTCAGGCGATCGATAATGAGCGGTGGTACCCAGTTGGGATCTCCTTCGTTAATTTTCCAGACCACCCGAATAAACTTCATCAAATCGCTGCGATTACGAACCGGCTCAATACGAATCTTTCCCATGGCCATATCCTCTCTTTATTTCTCAGCAGCTTTTTCCACCACCTCTCTCCGGATCGCTCCTGCTCTCATACCTCATATTTCCACTTCATTTACGCCATTCTATACCAACGCGGTCTTAAATAATCCCCATCTTCTTTCCAACTTTTTTGAACTTATCCAGCACAATATCCAGATCATCGTCAGTATGTGTGGCCATAAAGGAGGTTCGGATAAGTGCACGATCGGGCGGAACAGCGGGACTGATGACAGGATTGGTATAAACACCTTCTTCGTATAACGCTTTCCAGAATAAAAAGGTCTTCATATCCTCGCCAATAATGATGGGAATGATGGGCGTTTCGGAGTCACCAATGTTAAATCCCAAATCCTGAAATTCTTTTCGCATTTTGCGCCCGGTTTCCTGAAGCCGGTGAACAATCTGCGGTTCAGTCTTAATAATTTCCAGCGACTTTTTCACCGCTGCCAGATTGGCCGGGGGAATGCTGGCACTAAAGATTAGAGGACGGGCAAAATGTTTGATGTAATTAATGACATCCGCTTCTCCCGCAATAAAACCACCCAGCGAAGCAAAGGATTTGCTGAAAGTACACATCACCAGATCCACATCATCCCAGATGTTGAAATGTTCCTGAGTTCCCCGTCCGGTTTCTCCCAACACCCCCAATCCATGGGCATCGTCGATGTAGAGGCGAGCGTTGTACTTACGCACAATTTCTACCATCCGGGGCAGTTTAACAATATCCCCTTCCATACTAAACACCCCATCGGAAATAACCAGCTTGGGTACTTCCGGATCCAGGCGGGATAGCACGCGTTCCAGATCTTCCATGTCGTTGTGCTTGAACCGCTTTACATTGGCGCCCATGTTAGAAATCATGTGCAATCCGCTAAAGAGAAAAATGCCGTCGAAAATACTGGCGTGGTTCGACTTATCGGTAACGATGATATCATCCTTGGAGAGCAGGGTAGAGATTGCACCTAAATTGGTCTGATATCCGGTACTAAAACAGAGGGCGGTTTCTTTGTGCACAAAATCGGCCAGTTCACGCTCCAGTTCTTCGTGCAGTTCCAGCGTTCCGTTTAAAAAGCGGGAACCGGAACAACTGGTACCGTATTTCTCAATTGCTTTAATGGCCGCTTCCTGCACCCGGGGATCTTTGGTTAATCCGAGATAATTATTAGAACCAATCATAATCATCTCTTTACCATCCATAATTACCCGGGGGCCGTGATTCTCTCGAATAGGTTTGAAATAAGGATAGAACCCCTGCTCCATGGCCTCTTTGGCACGGGTAAATTTTTTGCATTTCTCAAATATATCCAAGGCGGGCTCCTCCAATATATTTTCTACTGACCCTTTACATTTCTTAAAGTTTAAGGAAAAATTGGGAATTTTAAAATATTTATTTAAATAAAATTTTCAGGAGATCCCGGGTGTTGGTGCCTTTTCCCAGGGTGTAGATGTGTATTCCCGGTACACCATAATCGATGAGTTGCTGACACAGCTTAGCGGTGTATTCAATCCCCACTTTTCGAACCATGGCTGGCGTCTGCGCCTCTTCCATGGCCCTCACCAGTTCATCAGGAATTGTGATGTGAAAATCCCGGGGCAGGCTAATTAATTGACGTAAATTGGAGATGGGTTTAATTCCCGGTACAATAGGAACTTCAATCCCTATCTCGCGCGCTTTTTCTACAAAACGCTTGAAATATTTAAAATCATAAAACATCTGGGTAATGATGTAATGGGCTCCCTCGTCCACCTTCCGTTTAAGGTTTAACATATCTTTTTCCAGATTGGGTGCTTCATAATGCTTTTCGGGATACCCTGCCACCCCAATACAAAAATTGGTGGGATGTGCATTCTCCAGCGGTTCCAAATAAATTCCCTTGTTCATATTGGCAATTTGATGCACCAACTGGTAGGCATAGCGATGGCCATCTTTTTCGGGAATGAATGCCTTCTGCCCCGGAGCCGGGTCTCCTCGAACCGCAAAAATATTCTGGATCCCCAGATAATGGAGATCAATAAGAGCATCTTCAGTTTCGTATTTAGTGAATCCTCCACAAATAAAATGAGGAACGGTCTCAATTTTATAGCGATTCATAATTGCGGCACAAATACCCACTGTTCCCGGTTTTTTCCGTTTGGGAATGCGGTAAATAACTCCATCCCGTTCCTCGTACACCACATGGGGTTGATGATAGGTAACGTTGATAAATCTGGGATTGAATTCTAGCAACTCATCAATCACCCGGTAAATGTCTTCGATTCCCTGCCCTCGATTAGGTGGGGTAATCTCCAGCGAAATAATTGGTTGAGACGATTGATTTAATGCTTCAATAACATGCATAAGCCATCTTATTTTATTCAATTAATGATTAAAAATTAAGTTAATAAATAAATCCGGAAGTGTAAAGAATTTTCTTTTATTTCGGAGGCTTTTCCAGGTAAAGCAAACAAATGAACATCAATTTTGATTGTAAATAAGAA